>JASHWL010000169.1 GCA_030044105.1 Thermoplasmata archaeon | reverse complement strand
TTTTTTCCGAAGGTTTTCGCTCCGGGCCGACCGGCTCGAGCGTCCCCGGCCGGCGCGCGACCACGAGGATCCGGTGGGCCGTGAGCCGCAGCGCACCGGTCCGGTCGATCGCGCGCCACGCCCGCTGGAGCGCGGTCCGGTCGCGGTCGACCGAGAATCCCGGGACCTCCCAGGGGGCGAAGCGCAGGAACCAGACGAGCGCCGCGAGATCGAGGAACCGGGCAGCATAGCGCGCCTCGCGCGTCGCGACGACCCGGAGCCCGGCCTCCGAGATCTCGGAGGCGAGGGCGCGGGCGTCCGTCAACCGGTTGGTCGCCGGCGCGGAGTCGACTCCGAAGATCCGGCCGAGCTCCGCGTAGTTCCGGCCCCCGACCTGCTGGGTCAGGAAGGTCCCGCCCGGTCGCAGAACCCGGTGCACCTCGCGCGGATCGAACGCCTCGTGGCGGTCGAGGACCAGGTCGAGGCTGGCGTCCGGCCGGGGGATGACGAGGTCGCCGCGCATGCGGAGGACCTCGACCCCGAGCGGTCGCAACCGTCGCCGGGCGAGAGGAACGTTCGGGGGGTACCCTTCCGTCGCGAACATCCGTGGCGGGAACGGGGCGAGCGAGGCGAGGAGCTCGCCGCCCCCGGTACCGAGGTCGATCGCGCTCGCGACGCGACGGAGCCGGGCGCGGGCCATCCTCCGGTACGACCACGGGGGACCCGGCTCGTGCCATCGATCCCGGACGGGCGACGTGTCCCACCCGGAGACCGGGAGCCGCAGTCCCTCCGCGATCGAGGACTGGAACGGGTCGCGGCGCTCGGAGGGCATACGGATCCTGGGCGACGCTCCGGCGGGAGGCGCACGCGCCCACGAGATATCGTCTTAGCGCCCCCGGCGGCTGCCGCGACCGTGCCGAGCCTGGGCGTCGCCCGCAGCCGCTGGCCGGTGGTCGCGTGGATCCGGCTGAAGCTCCCCGAGCGGCCGGCTCCGGTGATGCTCACGCCCGGGATCCCGCCGCCCCCGGACCCGCCGCTCGACATCCTCGCGCCCAACCCGGTGCCGACGGACCCGCGGAAGCGCGTCTTCGCCTACGAGGAGGATCGGGGCGACTGGGCGCTCCGCCTGGTCTGGGACGCGGACGATCCCGAGATCCTCGAGGCGGAGTACCGCGCTCCGCTCTACAGCGCGCGGCTTCCTCGGAGCGAGGTGCCGAAGTTCTGGAGCGCGGTGAAGTCGCTCATCGCGCCCCTCGGTCCGCTCCCCGTGCTCTCGGCCGATCCGCGCCCGTAGCGTCGGTCCCGCTCGGAATCAAGGATTAAGCCCGGCAGCCGCTCGCGGGTACGTGCTTCGCGCCACGTTCCTCCACCTCTCCGGCATCGGCCCGGTCGGCGAGGCGCAGCTCTGGCGCGCGGGCATCGACGACTGGAGCGCCCTTCGTGCCGGAGCCGGGGGGCTCGGTCTCTCGGAATCGTCGGCCCGGCGGCTCGAAGCGGAGCTCGACCGGAGCGAGCTCGCGCTCGCGGAGCGCGACGCCGGATGGTTCGCCCGCCGGCTTCCCGAGCGGGAGCACTGGCGGGTGGACCCGGCGTTCCGCGACCGGACCGCGTTCCTCGACATCGAGACCACGGGCCTCTCGCCGTACGGCGGCATCGTGACCGTGGTCGCGGTGCACGGGGGCGGCGCGACGCGCACGTTCGTGGCCGGCGACTCGCTCGAGGAGCTGCCGGCGTACCTGCGCCGGTTCGGCGTGCTCGTGACCTTCAACGGCCGGCAGTTCGACGTGCCGTTCCTCGAGGCGACGTTCCCCCAGCTCACGCCGCCCCCGCTGCACATCGACCTGCGCTTCCTGCTCTACCGCCTGGGCCACGCCGGCGGCCTCAAGCGGATCGAGGAGCGGTTGGGGATCGGCGATCGATCCGGCGTCGAGGGGGTCCACGGGCTCGACGCCGTGCGGCTCTGGCAGGAGTGGAGGCGGGGCAACGCCGCGGCGCTCGACCGACTGATCCGGTACAACCGCGCCGACACGGTGAACCTCGAGCCCCTCCTCGACTTCGCGACCGCCGAGCTGCGACAGCGGCTTCGCCCGGGCATCGCCGACGGGCCGCGGCCGGTGTCCGCCGCTCCGCCGCTGCCCGGAGGGTGACGACGCCCATGGAGGACGGCCCCGAGTTCGCGGTCGTGATCGGAGCGTACCGACGGTCGGAGTTCCTGCCCGGGGCCGTGCAATCGGTGCTCGCGCAGACGCTGCCCCGGGCGAGCTTCGAGGTCCTGGTGGTGACCGACCGCGCCGACTCCGACCTCGCCCGAGCCCTCGAGCGTTCCGGCGTCCGCGTGCGGGCGGATCCCGAAGCGCGGATCGGGCGGTGGCTGCTCGGCGCCGTGGCGGAGACCCGCGCGCCGCGGATCGCGTTCCTCGACGACGACGACGCGCTCGAGCCCGACCGGCTCGAGGCGGCGCTCGCGATCTTTCGGGCCCATCCGGACCTCGGATTCTACCGGAACCGGGTCGCGGTCATCGACCGGGCCGGTGCGCCGGTGCCCCCCGCAGGATGGAACGATCTCGAGCACGAGGTCGAGCTCGACCGCTCCGGGCCGAGGCTCGTGCCGGCCGGGGACCGTGCGACGCACCGCGCCCTGCTCGAGGCCGGAGCGGCGTGCACGTTCAACACGAGCACGATGATCGTGCGCCGGGACCTCCTCGAAGGGCCGGGCGCCGCCGCGTTCGCCTCGACCCAGTTGCCGGATCTCGCCCTGGTCGTCCTGGCGATGCTCTCCCCCTACGCGTTGTACCTCGACGATCGGCGCCGTACCCTCTACCGCCACTCGGAGACGGGCGCGACGCGGCGCGTCCCGTGGCTCGCCGAGGCGGCCCGCTCGCACGCCGAGCTCGGCCAGCTCGCCGAGCGCACCGGCGACGCCGGCCT
>JASHWL010000168.1 GCA_030044105.1 Thermoplasmata archaeon | reverse complement strand
CTCGGCTTCCACGATTCGCCGGATATCGCGCCGCTTCGACGCGCTTCCCGAACCGACTTGGGGGACGAACGCTCGCTCTCGAGCGGATCGGAATCGACGCAGGGCGAAGGACGAACTGCTCGGACGGTACGGGATGCGAACCAGTAGCCACGCATGAACCGCCACGCCCTCGAGGAGATCCTCGCGAGGGCCCGAACCGAAGACGAGCGACTGGCGTGGTTCGGGGCGCTACTCACTCGGGAGTCGCGACTCGAAGGGAGGTTGATCATCGTGGGCGGTTCGGCCATTGAGCTCTATCTGACGAGCACGGCGTACGTCTCGCTGGACATCGATATCGTGGGCTCTAAAGTGGCGATCAGCGCAGCGCTCCGTCGGTGGGGTTTCAGGATGGAGCGGGGACGGGACCACAGGACCTACTGGGTGAAGGAGGGGCTCGGGCTGGTGGATCTGGTCGGAGCACGAAATCGGTCAGGGCTCCCGGCCCGCACATTCCCGACGAGGTACGGGGACGTCCTGGTCAGCCCGGTAGAGGAACTGATCGTTCGAAGGCTCGTGATGGCGAGGCAAATGCGGTCGACGGACCAGTTCAGGCAATCCGAGATTCTCGCAGCGCGTTATCGGCGGGGCCTCGACTGGGACTACATTCGCACGGAAACTTCGTACGAGAAGATTCTACCCCTCTTCGAGCAGCTGAGGCAGCAGGTCGAGCGGAGCCCCCGGTCGTAGCGCGCGGTCCCGACGGCGCAACAGGTTGCAACGTAGTTTACGACCGCGTCCTCCGCAGTCAAACCGGCTCATCGGAAGCGCCGGCTGGAAATCTTTACCATCGCCATTTCACATCCCGTTGCCACCGGGAATGCGGCTCTCGGCTCAATCAGCGTGGCCCCGCAGATCGACTAGGGGGGCTCTCTGCGTCATCTCCGCAGTCGTCGCGCTGTGCGCGTCGTGGAGCGGCTCCGTCCTCACCACGGACACCTCGGGATTCGTGACGATTGCGACGGTCCAGACGATCGGGATGAGCGCGGGATGGGGTGGCCTCTGTCCCATCTCCGACCTGAACGGTCGGTGCTACGCGCCCTCAGGATTCGCGCTGGATTCCTCGACCGACCAAGTCCTGATGACCTCGACGACCTCCTACCTCGAGAACGACCTTGGTCCTGGCGATCTCGGCCACAATTATTCAATCGTTTTTCAGCCCGGCTCGGTTACAGGCTTCTCATCGACAAATCTGTCATGCGCGCCCTACGACCCGTACTACCCGGGGTCCGGTACCGTGTACTATGCCGCGTGCGATCCCCCGAATACCTCCTCGAACTCCGGAAGCCTAATCACTGTGAACGTCGCGACAGACCAAGTCGTCGGTCGGATCCCATTTCAGGGCAGTACCCCCGACGCCGGCTTCTGGGCCTCCGGCTACCCGGACCAGTTCGCCTGGGATCCGGTCGATCACCTACTCTACGTCTGCGACGCGGGATCGCTATTGGCCTTCAACATGACCACTGGCCTGGCGTCGTTCAACGAGACGATCCCCTCGGGGTGCGAATGGTTGGTGTACGACAGCTCCTCCAATGCCCTGCTAGTGTCGGGTTCCACCGCCCTTTACACGGTAGGGCCCAGCCTGGTTGCTGTAGACCCTAGGACCGGAACCGTCGAGAACACCGTGCTGAGCGGGATCGTCACTGCGGCGGTACTCGACGCGAACGCCGGCTGGATCGGCCTTGGAGTCGCCCTCAATGGGCCTTACTCCGCCGGTGCCATCGAGTTCGTCAACTCGACGACGTACCGGCCGTTCGCGACGGTTCCCCTGATCCCCCCAGTCCAGGATGTTGACACGGCTCCCTCGCAGCTGGTACTCGACTCGACTCACGGCGACATCTACGCGATCTGTCTAGGGTGGGTGTTCGCAATCAACGATACCGGCAAGTACTCGGTCGGGGAAACAACGATCGCGCCGAGTCTCAACGACATGCCTTCCATCTATCTCGAGTCGACCCGCTCACTCTACATCCCGGTCGAAGGGTTAGTCTCGTACGTTGCCTTCAGTTACGGAACCACAACGGAAGTCACGTCGCTGCTCTGGCTCCCGCTCCCTCAGGCTGTTTTGATGCTCGGGGTGCTTGCCGGCGCCGGGGCTGCCACGACGTTCTACCTTAGGCTCTCTCGGCGGCGAGTCAGATAGTTGCAATCGTGCTTGCGCCCGAGGTACGAGCTCCGCGCCAGGAACGGAGTCGTGTATCTGACGGACCTGCGGCATGGGTCCGACAGGGCGTCATCCTTCGGGGTCAACCACGACATCATGTACCGCATGCCGCATGCACCATCATGGGTCCCACGGTCACGTCGATTCGAGTCTCTCGAAGCACTCTCTCGGAACTGGAGCGGTTCCGCAAGGCGCTCGACGCCAAGACTGTGGACGAGACCATCAGGTCGCTACTGCATCTTCGTCGGCGCGAACTGATCTCTCAACTGTACGGGAGCGCTCGACCTTCCACACCGTTCCGGGAATCGGATCGAATTGACACTGATCGTTGACTCGAACGCTCGGATCGAGTCTCTCACCGCCGGGGCGAATGGTCCGGAAGTTCGTCGGCGTCTGGAGACCGAGGACCTGCTGGTCACGCCCGATCTCGTACTTGCTGAGACTGCGCGGAAGATCGGGCGCGGCGGATAGCATAGGATCTGAGTCGGGGCCACCTCCGAACCACTACGCCTGTGAGTGATGTGGCGCCGGTGACGATTGAGGTCGCGACATAGACGAGCCGCGCTGGCGCATACGGCCGGCCCTCAGCGGTGCTCATAAGCCGGGAGAGCCCCTATCCACGTCGGGAAACCGGATGGGTCCATCTGGAAGAGACCTCGTCCTTCGGGACGGTAGAAACCTCACGTACCTCGAGGCCGGAGACCCTAACGGGCGACCCGTGTTCGTCCTCCACGCAACCCTGGGATCCAAGCTGATCTACAGCCAGCACGCTGCCGACGCTGCCCGCCGAGGGATCCGTCTGATCGGCCATGATCGGGCAGGCTACGGCGGCTCGACCGCGAGACCCGGCCGGACGATCCTCGACGAGGCGTTGGACGTCCGAGAACTCGCCGACGCGCTCGGCCTGGAGCAGTTCGCGGTCTGGGGGAACTCCACCGGGGGCTCGCTCACCCTCGCGTGTGCGTCCGCGCTCTCCGGACGCGTGGTCGCCGTCGCGAGTCTGGCCGGTGTGGCACCCTACCCGGCCGACGGGCTCGACTGGTTTGCCGGGGTGGACCCCGCCGTCGTCTCGGATTTTCAATTCTATCAGCGCGAGCCGGTGGCGTGGAGGCTCAAGATGGCCCGGGACGTCAAGGAGACGCGAGGGCTTACTTCGAGCCAATACTCCGAATCTCTCTCCAGCTCGTCGTCGGGAGCGGAACGAGCGATCCTGACTCCCGAGCTCCTCGCGTTCGCGTACGGCCAGATGCAGGATGGCTTGTCAGGAGGACCGGCCGGCTTCATCGACGACTACATCGCCGGCGTCACGCCGTGGGGATTCGATTTCCCGACGATCCGAGTCCCCGTTCAGCTGTGGCACGGAACGGACGATCCGATGGTACCCCTGTCGCACGCGCGCTGGCTGGCGGCTCAGCTCCCGGGGGCGGACATCCACGTCGAACCGGGCGAGGGCCACATTTCGCTGTTCGCCAACAAGATCCCCGAGGTCCACGCCTGGCTCCTCTCCCACTTTTGATCCGAGGGGATCGCTCAGCCTCGGCACCGTGCCTACTCGCGCCTCGGACGGACCCAGCTCGCCGAACGGCGCATACCGGTGAGTGCACAGGCCCCCTGGGTCGCACGGCTCGGAGATCGAGGATCGCGCGGTCGCCCCGACGCCAACGGTTAAGCCTCACCTCAGCGATGCGCCGCGGTGTCGGGCCTCAATCTCACGCTGTGGATCCCGATCCTCGCGACGTGGGTCCTCGCGATCGGGACGCTGGTCTTCGCGTACTGGCAGCTCCGTCAGAGCCAGCGGCTCCATTCGGCGACCACGCTCCTCGACCTGCGCGAGAGATTCTACTCGCCCCGGTTGCAGCGCTCTCGCCGATCGTTCAGCGCGTGGCTTCTCGAGACCGATCGGAAGGACGAGCCGACCGACTGGGAGGTGACGTTCTTCCTCGAGCTGCTCGGTTCCTTGACCCGCGCGGGGGACCTGAGCCCGCGTCTCGTGCGGAGCGCGTTCGACACCTGGGTCTCGGCGTACTACGTGTGCCTCACCCGACCGATCAACTACATCGACCGTTGGCGTCAGGAGGACCACGACGACTCCATCTTCGCGGACTTCGAGTGGCTCGCGCGACGGATACTCGAGCAGGACCATCGCGTCACGCCCAGTGAGACCCCGGCCGAGGAACTGGAACGGTGCCGCTACCTGCTCCAAGGGGAGACCCGCCTCGAGGGCCTCGCGTAGCGCGATTCTCCGAGGGTCGCGGGACCGACGGCGCCCGTCACCCGGGTCGGTCCGTACCCGGCGGACGGGTCGACGCTCGTCGTTGTGGCGGCCCCGTCGAGGCGACCCGGCCGATCGCGGCCGGATTCACGCGTCGATTCACCCTTGACCGAGATACCTACGCAACGGGTCCCAGTAGGACTCGTTCCAGCCTTTCGAGAGGTGCCCTACGTGGTCGAGTGGCACGCGAGTGTGGGTGAACGTCAGTCGAGTTCCTCGTGGTGTGGCGACGAGTCGGTAGCGGACGCGCGATTCGTGCCCCTTCGGCCACCCCGGCTCGCTCGGCACCCAGGTCTGGTAGATCGTCCGTCCAGGAACAAGGGCGAGGTTCCTGCCATGGATGTACCCGCCCCACGCCATGAACTTGCCCCCGACCCTCGGGCTGATCCTAGCCTCGGCGCCGCTGAACGCGATGTGGCCCTTGGACGTCATCAGCGCCTCGTAGACCTCCTGAGGAGTTCCGGGCAGGTTCACGGTCTGGTGGATCGATCCCGTCTTCATGGGCGGCTACCAGGGCGCGCAGGGCGGTCCCGACAGATAAACGGTGGCGCAAAGGCCGGATCCGCCACGCGGGAGGCAGGTGCGAAAAGGCGGTGGCGAGATCAGCGGTCCCCAACGGGCGCCCGCCGGACCCGGCCCCTGCGTTCCCTCGTAGGATTCGGATCCGTGATGTTTCGCTTAGGGCTGAGCCGAGCGCGTCGCGGCAACTGAATGGGAGTTCGAGAACCTAGGGCTTCTTCTTCGGCGAACGAGCGCGGACCTTTTCGTACTCGTCCCAGTCCATGACGGGCGGATCGATGTCGATCTGCCAGAGTAGCGCGTTCAGCTCTCCCCGATGCTGGAGTTCGTGCTCAATGATGTGGAGCAGTGTCCCACGGAACGACGTGGTGAAGTCCTCGTCCCACCAGGGAGGCAGCTTCGGAACGAGGAAGGTCCGATCCAGATCCTTGTCCTGAAGGCGCGCGAAGAACTGGTCCACGATCTGCTCGATCCACGCCTGATACTTCCTCAGGTCGTCGAGATTTTGCGGTTCGGGACCGGCGTAGTCGGGGAATCGTTCCCCGTTCACTGCGGACATCCGGAGGATCCAGGTCTCGGTGCCTCCCATGGAATGGCCCAGGATGTCGAGCAAGGTCGGGAAGGACGCGCCTCGGTCCCGGGTCAGCTCGGCGGGGCGCAGCTTCGAGAGCGTCTCGAAGTAGCCGTGCCTCGCCACCGCGTTGTAGTCGTACCATCGCCAGATCCACTCGACTTCGGTCATGTCCACCTCACGCAACCGATCTCCTTGGCCGTCGGGGTCGGGGGGATGCTCCTCCGCCCGCTAGGCGGGACTCCCCTCGACCGCCGAGTAGCTCGTCACTCGACGGATCTTCTTTCCCTGGAACTCGAAGAGGTTGCAGAACAGGACGTGGATCACACCGCCGTCGCGCTTGGTTAGCCGCACCGAGCCCTCCGCGACCACGAGGCTCCCCTCTTCGACCATCCGCGCAACCTCCATGCGCATGCTGGAGATATCCGGTGACGGCGCCATGTCCCGCTCGATATCCTTGCGTCCGCGGATGGAGCCCGGAACGCCGGCTTCCCGGCGCTCCGCGTCTTCCGTCATCAACGAAACGAGGCCGGGCCAGTCTTGGCGGCTAAACCGGGCCGCGTAGTCTTCGACCATGTCCTTGAGGTCGCTCACGACGCGTTCACAGTGCTCCACCTAGTTAACGGAAGGCGAGGTACGATGCGAAGCTGTTCGGAACCACCCGGCGAGCGCCGCGGCCCTACGCGCGCCGCGGGCCTCTATGCCGAGCGGCTTCTCCCCCGCACGAGGGGGCCAGAATCGCGGATCCACGAACCGCTGGGGGAAAGTTCCCTCGCCCAAGGGTTACGAAGGGAGGATTGTTCAGGGCTCCGTGACCGGCCCACCTCCCGTCTCGTTCCGGATCGAGGCGTCGACGGTGGACGCCCTGTTCGACGTGTCTACGAAGCCGGTGTTCCCGCATACGGGTCGGCTGGTGGAGGACGACCTCTCGGAGTACCTCGAGGATCGCACGCGGGAGCACCCGCACGCATCGGCCGTGGAGATCGTGGTCGCGCTGGGGGCGTCGGGTTCCGGACCGTCCGCCGAGGAGGATGCGGGGCGTGACGTCCGGGCGTTCTTCCGGGCGGAACGCGAGCTCGCCGAGCTCAAGCTCCGGGTCAATCAGCGCGAGGGCTGGGGGTTCCTCCGTCGGTCGATGCCGCTCCTGCTTGGAGCGCTCCTGGTCGCGGGGGTCCTCTACCTGTTCGGGCCGGATTTCCCGGTCGGCCCGATCGGTGACCTGGTCACGACGCTGTTCTACCTGCTGTTCATCACGATCGTCTGGGTCCTCCTGTGGGATCCCATCGAGAAGCTGCTGTTCGACGCCTACCTGATACGATCCGAGATCGCGGCCCTCGGCAAGCTCGCCGAAGCCCCGGTCCGGTTCGTGGCGGACCCCGGGGCTTCGAGCTCGGCCGCCCCGCTCGGCTCGTCGGCTAGGCAACCGGCGAATCCTGATTAGTCGCGTACGATGGCGCCCCCATGAAGCCGCGGCGGCTCGGAAGCTCGGGGCTCCTGGTCAGCGACCTCTGCCTGGGAACGATGACGTTCGGCTGGCAGGCCGAGGAGGGCGTCGCCCACCAGATCCTCGACCGCTTCGTGGAGGCCGGCGGCAACTTCCTCGACACCGCGAACGTGTACTCGGAGGGAAGGTCCGAGGAGATCCTCGGCGGATGGCTCAAGGGCCGAGACCGGTCGGAGGTCGTGCTCGCGACCAAGGCGCGGTTCCGCACGGGCGAGGGGGTCAACGACGTCGGCCTCTCGCGGAAGCACCTCTGGCACGCGGTCCGCGCGAGCCTCGAGCGGCTGGGGACGGACTACGTCGATCTCCTCCAGGTCCACGCTTGGGACCCGCTGACCCCGCTCGAGGAGACGTTCGGGACCCTCGACCAGATGGTGCGCGCCGGTCTGACTCGGTACGTGGGGATCAGCAACTACCGCGGGTGGCAGTTCGAGAAGGCGCTCCAGCTCTGCCGCAGTCGCGGATGGGCCGAGCCGATCAGCCTCCAATCTCAGTACAGCCTCTATGCGCGCGCGAGCGAGTACGAGCTCCTGCCCGTCTGCGCGGCGGAGGGCATCGGCCTGCTGGCCTGGAGCCCGCTCGCCGGCGGCTTCCTCTCGGGCAAGTACCGCGACGGGCTGCGCAACGCCCCGGCGGGAACCCGGGTCGCGGACTCGGACTTCAAGGAGCTCTATGTCCAGCGGTTCGAGACGGATCGCGCGACGCGCACGGTCCAGGCGCTCGAGAGTGTCGCGTCGGACGCCGGAAAGACGGCCTCGCAGGTCGCCCTCAACTGGCTGCTCTCCCATCCCCAGGTCACCGCCCCGATCCTGGGCGTGCGGAATCCGGATCAGCTGACGGAGGACCTGGGGGCCGTGGGCTGGAGCCTTTCCGCGGAGCAGATCGCGACGCTCGACCTGGCGAGCGCGCTGGAGACGACCTATCCGTACGACAAGCGCGCCGACGAGCAGCAGAACCGGGACCGGACGCTCGACGCGGGCACGTGAGCTCCCTACGGGGTCGGGCTCCGAAGGGCGCGAAGGACTCCGGATAGTTGAAGTGCCTTCCGGGCTCGGGAGCCTACGCATGGCGAAAGGGGAGCCGAGCGCCGTCTCGCTCCGTCGCCGGCTCGAGCGTCTCCCGGACGTCGGTCCTCGCCGGAGGCGGGACCGCTACGGGGTCCCACCCGAGTTCCGACCCGATCGGGAGCGGACGGCGGGGCGGTATCCGCTGCTCGACCTCTTCCGGGGCCTGGAACGAACGGTCCCGTTCCGGAAGTATCCCGGCGATGACCGAGAGGTCCTCCGGATCGCGAAGTCCACCTCGGTGTTCCTGAACGACGGACCGGGATGGATGTACGTCGCGCCCCGGCGTACGCCGCCCGAGGTCCGGGCGGCCGGCTTTCGGATGACGGAGACCCCGGACGACGCGATCGTCGTCGCGCGACATCACCTCGAGAACAGCCCGCTCATGTACGTCTACCTCGACCTGATCCACGAGTTCCTCCACATCCTGCAGCGCCACCAGGGTCGCGAGCTCTGGCCTCGGAGGTTGCGCTACGTGGATCGGCCGACCGAGGTCGAGGCCTACGCGTTCTCGGTGGCCGAGGCGCGGCGGCTGAAGGTCCCGGACGCGTACCTCCGGAAATACATCGAGGTGCCGTGGATCACCCGGCGCGAGTTCCGGGAGTTGCTCCGTAACATCGGGGTGAGTCCCGGTCTCCGCCGATGACTTGGAGGGCACGCACCTGAGCGCCGGCGAGCTCGAGCTGACCGCCTCGCGGCGGTTCGCCGCGACCCCGCGGGAGGTGTGGGGCGTGCTGACCTCCCCGCGCGCCATCGAGTCATGGTGGAGTCCGGAGGACCTCCGGACCACGGTCCGTCGATTCGAGGTCCGGGAGGGGGGACGAGTTGAGATCCGTCTGCGCTACCTGCCCGCCCTGCTGACCTCGGACTCAGCGGAAGCGTTCCGGGCCGCCGGCGTGCCGATCTCGCTCGAGCTCCGAGGGACGGTCCGCGAACTGGTACCGGAGCGGCTCCTCGACCTCGACCTCCGCCTCGAACTGGATCGGGCCGCGGCGGGCGTGGTCCTGCGAACCCGACTGGAGATCGCCGCGGAGCCGGGCGGGACGCTCCTCCGGGTCGTGGAAGCGGGCTCCTCGACGCCGCACTGGAGAGCGTTCGGGGAGAAGAACCTCCAGGCCCAGCTGGAGAGGGTGGGTCGGGTGCTGGAGCGTCGGAGGGACGCGGAACGCACCGGAACGCGCTGATCGGCCTCGGTCCTCAGACGCGGTTCCGAGGGGCGTGGACGGCTTCGGAGGGCGCCGGCTAGATTATCCGGTTCCGGCGATGAGTCCGCCGGGGGAGGCCGAACCGCGTGCCGCGTCCGCCGCCGTCCCAGTTCCGGGAGCTGGCCCGGTACTACGACCTGCTCACCGCCGGGAAGGACTACGCCGGTGAGACGCGGGCACTTCGAGCGATCGTGCGCCGGTACGGACCCGGGCGTGCTCGGACCTGGCTGGACGTCGCGTGTGGGACCGGCCGGCACCTCGAGTTCCTGCGCCGCAGCTACTCGGTGACCGGGCTCGACTTTAGCCCCGAGATGCTCCGCATCGCGCGCCGCCGCCTGCCCGGCGTCCCGCTGATCCGGGGCGACCTGCGAACGGTCCGGCTCCGCGCCACGTTCGACGTGGTGAGCTGCCTGTTCAGCGCCATCGGACACCTCCGTTCCGAACGGGAGCTCCGGAGCGCGCTCGCGCACCTCGTCCCGCTCGTTCGTCCGGGGGGCCTGCTGATCATCGAGCCGTGGATCGATCCCCGCGAGTTCCGAGCGGGATTCGTTCACCTGGTCTCGGAACGATCGCCCGCCGCGACGGTCGTCCGTCTGGCGGTCTCGGGCCGCCAGGGCGCGCGTTCCCGCGTGGACTACCACTACCTCGTCGCCGAGCGGGGGCGGAAGGTCCGTCACGTCGAGGTCGTCGATCTCGGGCTACTGGTCCGACGGGAGCGGTTGAAGGCTCTGATGGAGACCGAGGGCCTCCGCACGGCGATCCTCGTACCGGGGCTCACGGCGCGACGCGGGCTGCTGGTGGGTCGACGACCTCCGGTGCCGAGACCGGCGCGCGGCGGCGCGTCGTAAGAAGCCTTCTTCGCTCGGCTCCGCTTCCGCGGGGAGGTCGGCACCATGTCGACCCCCGCCCGCACGGTACCCCG
The DNA here is from genome assembly GCA_030044105.1 of Thermoplasmata archaeon. Taxonomy (GTDB): domain Archaea; phylum Thermoplasmatota; class Thermoplasmata; order Lutacidiplasmatales; family UBA184; genus Lutacidiplasma. The sequence continues at coordinate 199 of JASHWL010000168.1, read as the reverse complement.
CATCGACTTTCGGCTGGACCGACCCCCCGCGCGCGTCGGGTCCCCGCCCTGGGGGCTGCTGGTCGCGGTGGCGATCGTCGTGTATGCGGCCGTGGTCCTCCTCGTCCTCTCCTTCTCCCTCGAGAGCTCGGGGACAGCGGTCGCGATCCTCCTGGCCCTCCCGGTGCCTCCCCTGATCGTCTACGGGATCCGGCTCTCC
>JASHWL010000007.1 GCA_030044105.1 Thermoplasmata archaeon | reverse complement strand
CTGGACGGACGCTCGCTCCTCGAGGTCGGGGACCGCGTGGTCTCCGTGCCGGGGCAATGGGAGCCCGGCGCGACCGTGGTGGTGCGGCTCGATGGCCCGGACGCGGCGCGCGGCTCCGTGCTCTCCTTCGGGCCGGACCGGCCCGTCCGCTCGATCGAGATCCTGCCGTCCGGGACGAAGGTGCGATGACCGACGGGACGCGGATCGACCTGCACGTGCACGCGCGCTGGTCGCCCGACTCGCGGCTGTCGCTCGAGCAGATCGTCGCGCGCCTCCCGTTCGTCGGGCTCCGGGGGTTCGCGCTCACGGACCACAACTCCGTGGCGGGCCACGGAGAGCTTGCGGCCCTGCGGAGCCGGTTCCCGAGCTACCTGTTCCTGCCGGGCGTCGAGGTGTCGACCCGCGAGGGACATCTCCTGGCGTACGGCGTGCCGGAGGCCCCGCCCCCGCACCGTCCGGTCGCCGAGACCATCGAGTGGGTGCGGGGGCATGGCGGCGAGTCGGTGCTGGCGCATCCCTTTCGTCGGGCCCACGGCGTCGGGCGGGCCGTCGCCGAGAGCGCCCGGGTCCCGGCGATCGAGACCCGCAACGGGCACAACTCGGAGATCGCGAACCTCCGGGCCGAAGGGGTGGCCGCGCACCGGTCCCTCGGGATGACGGGAGGCAGCGACGCCCACACGGAGAGCGACCTCGGTCGCGCGTTCACCGAGTTCGACGCCTCCGTCGCGACGGTCGACGACCTCCTCGAGCAGATCCGGCTCGGGCGCGTCTCCGGTACGGGGACGTCGCTCGGCTGGAGCGCCCGGTTGCGGCTCGGCCTGCGGTCCGGTCTCCTGCTCGCGGGCCGCGGCTTCCGTCCGATCTGACGGCGCGCGCTCGCGCGACCCGAGGCATTTAAGCCGGAGGTCCCTGCCCCCCGCCGCGCCGAGGTGGCAGAATGGTTAATGCGACGGACTGCAGATCCGTTTCCTGGGGGTTCGATTCCCTCCCTCGGCTGATCCTCGCGGGCCGCGGCTCGCGGCGGTCCTGAGCGGCCGACGGCAAGACCTTCTTCCCGAACCTCCTGCGCCGCCGGGTATGACGACGCCTTCGAGCGAGACCACCCGCATCCACGTGGTGGGCGTGTGCGGCAGCCTTCGATCCGGCAGCTTCACGCGGATGGCCCTGCGCGAGGCCCTCCGGGGCGCGGAAGGGCCCGGGGTCACCACGCAGCTCCTCGATCTCGACGCGTTCGACCTTCCGTTCTGCCGCGGCAAGGACAACCAGACGACGTACGGCGAGAACGTGCACCGGTTCCGGGCGGCCCTTCGGGAGGCCGATGGGATCCTGATCGCGACGCCGGAGTACCACGGAAGCTTCAGCGGCGTCGTGAAGAACGCGCTCGACCTCGCGGGCTTCGAGGAGTTCGAAGGCAAGATGGTCGGACTCATCGGCGTCTCGGGCGGGCGCAACGGCGCCTCGGACGCCCTGAACACGCTGCGCGCGATCGGTCGGTCCCTGCACGCATGGGTCGTTCCCACGCAGGCCACGCTCTCGAGCGCGTGGGAGGCGTTCCAGGAGAACGGCGACTCCCGGGACCCGCAGGACGCGCACCGGTTGCGCGCGGTCGGTCGCGAGGTGGCCCGCTTCGCGCGGCTCCACAAGTGCGGGGAGCACCTGCAGTTCCTGAAGGAGTGGGAGGCCGCCCCCGTCAACCCGGGCGGCTCATCGGAGATCGAGGCCGCCCCCGGGACCTGAGGCCGGATCCTCTCCCCGCGATCCGCGGACCGGGGCCGGCGGCGGGTCCGGGCGCCTGCGACCTACAGGTTCATCTTCCGGACCGCGCTCGCGGAAGCTCGACCTTCTCGCACAGGACGGGAACCATGGCAGCTCCGGCGGCCGGCCGCACGAACCGAACCGAGCGCCTCGGCGCGGCGCTCGTCGGGATCGGGACGATCCAGTTCATCGTGGCGATGGGCGTGGTGCAGGCGGGGTATCCCGGCTACTCGCTGCTCACGAACTACATCAGCGACCTCGGCAACACCGCGACCTCGCCCTGGCACGTCGTGTTCAACGCCTCGATCATCCTGCTCGGCCTCCTCGCGTTCGTCGGCATCCTGTTCCTCTGGAGCGCGTTCCCGCGGAGCGCCCTCCGCCCGGTCGGACTGGTCCTGCTGCTGATCGCGAGCATCGCCGCGATCCTCGTCGGCTGCTTTCCCGAGAACGTGAACCCCTCCGTGCACGACCTCGCCTCGCTCATGGTGTTCCTGCCGGGCGGGCTCGGTCTCGCCGTGCTGTCGGTCGCCATGCGGACCCCGACCTGGTGGTCCGGCCTCCGCTGGCCGTCGCTCGGACTCGGGCTGGTCACCCTGCTGTCGCTGGCCTACTACGCCCCCACCCAGGCGAGCAACACGACGTTCGACCCGGGCCTGATCGAGCGGCTGATCGTCTTTCCGATCCTGATCTGGGCCCTCGCCGTGTTCGTGCTCGTGCAGCGGGCCCCGAAGCACCCGAAGCTGGCCATCTCCTAGATCCCCGGGGGTCGCGTCGATGCCGGAGTCCGATCCAACGGTCCGGCCGGAAGGCCCGGCCGTCGTGCTCGGCGCCGGCTACGCCGGCCTCGCGGTCGCCCAGGGCGTCGCGCGGCGGAGTCGCGGCCGGCTTCCGGTCGTCCTCGTGGACCGCCATCCGGTCCACGTCCTCCGGACCGAGCTCTACGAGATCGGGCGCCTGGCGCGCGCGGGCGCGGACACGGGCGCGTGGACGCTTCCCCTGGCGCGGGTCCTGGACCGGCGGTCGGTCGAGTTCCGCACCGGGGAGGTCCGCGCGATCGATCTCCCCGGGCGGAGCGTCACGCTCGACTCCGGACCGCTCCCGTTCGGCTCCCTCGCCGTCTGCCTCGGGAACGTCGCGGCGTACTACGGCGTTCCCGGCGCGGCCGAGAACACGCACTCCGTCTACCGCCTCACGGCCGCGCAGCGTCTCGCGGCCGCCCTGCGTGAGGTCGAGGCCCGCTCGGGCTCCCTCCCGGGCGAACGGCGGCCTCGCGTGCTCGTGGTGGGTGGGGGCTCGACGGGCACGGAGGTCGCCGCGGAGATCGCCGCGACCGACTGGCAGCGGATCGCCGGACCCGAGGCCCGCGCGCCCGACGTGCTGCTCCTCACGGGCTCGCTGCCGTTCCTGGCCGGATTCCCCGCGGGCGTGGTCCGACGCGCCCGGGATGTCCTCCGCCATCGGGGCGTCGCGCTGGTCGAAGGCTGGAACGTCACGCACGTCGACCCGGGCCGATTGACGATCGCGGACGGCTCGACGTTCGCGTTCGACCTCGCGATCTGGTGCGCCGGACTCGAGGCGCCGGCCCCGGTGCGGTCGCTCCCGGTCGCGCACGGACGGGGCGGCCGCGTGACGGTCGAACCGACGCTCGAGGTGCCCGGCGCCCCGGGCGTGTTCGCGGTCGGGGATTCCGCTCAGGTGCCCGATCCGGACACCGGTGACCTGGCCCCGGGCACGGCGGCCGCCGCGCTCGCCGAGGCGAAGGTGGCCGCGGCGAACCTCGTGGCGCGCTCGCAGGGGCGACCGCTCGCGCCGTTCCGGTACCGCGAACGGGGCAGCCTCGTGTCGCTCGGCCCGGGCTCGGCCGCCGGGTCGGTCCGGAGCGTTACCGTCTGGGGCAGCCCCGCGGCGCTGCTGAAGCGACTGGTCGAGCGCGACTACGCGTCGTCCGTGGGACGGGGCGAGCCCCCGCACCTCGCCTGACCGGCGCGGCAACGACTTTGAACGGCCGGGCCTCTCGGGGCTCGGATGAAGGCGATCGTCCTGGTCGGCGGGTTCGGGACGCGTCTGCGTCCGGTGACGTACGCCGTCCCGAAGCAGCTGATCCCGCTCGCGGGGAAACCGCTCCTCTACCACGTGCTCGACCTCCTTCCGCCGGACACGGAGGAGGTGGTGCTCGCGACGGGGTACAAGGCGGATCTCCTCGACGCCTACGTGCGCGCGCATCCCGTGCGCTGGCCGGTGCGCACCGTGCCCGAGGCCGAGCCGCTCGGCACCGGCGGCGGGATGCGGAACGCGTCCGC
>JASHWL010000020.1 GCA_030044105.1 Thermoplasmata archaeon | reverse complement strand
GCAGAGCACGTTCTACCGCCAGAAGGCGGCCGAGGACCCCCACGCGGCGTCCCGGGAAGGTCTCGAACGCGCGGGGTTCGCGCTGATCGGCAGCGCCCGGGAGGTCCGGCAGGGGCTCGACCGGTACCGGCAGGCGGGGGTGGACGAGGTCCTGGGGATCTTCGACTTCGGGGGCCTTCCCCCCGAGGAATCGCTGGGCTCGCTGCGGGCGCTGGGCCCGGACTGGGTGCCGTAGCCGCGGAAGGACGAAGCGAAGGGGTTGGTCCCGGGAGGCGGTCGCGCCTACGAGGAGCCGCCGGGCGGCGGGAGCGGCGGCGGGAGCGGCGGCGGGGAGCTGTCGCTCGGGCTCGCGGGGCTCGGTTCCTGCCACTGGGTCGCCGGCGGCGTGGACGGCGCCGGCGCGGGTGGGCTCAGCGGAGTGGTCGGGCTCACCGTGGACCCGGAGGCCGGCGCACCGCTCGAGCCGCCGCGGTGCCGCAGCGCGAGGTAGAGCACCAGCGCCACGACGATGAGGAGCACCAGCAGGATCAGCCAGCCGACCGTGAGTCCGCTGCCCGCGCCGAGCTCGAGGCTCAGCACCGACGGGTGCGGGTTGATCAGCATCGCGGTCGATCCCGCGCAGGTCCCGGTGGGAAGGCACGAACCCGCGTTCAGGCTCTGCGACTCCAGGGTCAGCTCGACCGTGAGGTACCCGGCGGGCGCGTTCGACGGGATCGTGAACGAGAGGCTGCCGCTCGCGTGGGTCGTCGAGATCGGCTGGTAGAACGCGTACCCCTGCGCGGTCAGCTCGAAGTTGAACTGCTGCGGGAGCGCCGTGCCATCGATCGGGACGACCTGGTAGTTCAGGGTCACCGTCTGTCCCGGCTGGTAGCTCCCGTCGGAGTAGCTCGACACCGTGCCGACGCCGAGCAGCACCGAGTAGCCGGTCTCGAGGTAGATCACCGTGTTGTTGGTCGCGAGGACCAGGCCGCCCGACTCCGCCCACGCGTCGATCGCGACGTAGCCGGGCGGGGTCGACGACGCGATGGGGACCGAGAACGTCGAGCCGAGGGCCACCGATCCGCTCGCGATCTGGGCTTCGCTGTCCGACCAGACCCCGAAGGCCTACCAGCCGACGGTGGTGCCGGCGGGGGCGGCGGCCGAGCCGCTCAACGCGGCGGTGATGGCCGTGGAGGAGCCGGCGGTGTAGAAGCCCGAGGCGGGGGTCAGGAGGAGGGTCGGCACGATCACGTTGGCGGTCGCGTACCCATCGAACGAGCGCGTCGCGTTCGAGGCCCATACCTGGGCCGCGATCTCCTGCCCGCTCATCGCCGTGGTGATGGGGAAGGCGAACGTCCCGCTCTGGGCGGTCCCGGTGAAGACGCCGGCCGCGTAGACGGTGTCCGAGTAGTAGTTCCACACCTGCCAGTAGTCGGCGGTGATCGGACCCGTCTCGGCGGTGGAGGAGCTCGCGATCGACCACGCGACCGTCGCGTTGGTCCCGGCGTAGTACTCCGTGTGGTCCAGGGCGACGGAGACGACGCCCGACGCGTACGGGTACGGGTTGATGGCCCAGGTGAGGTTGTCCCAGAGCGTCCAGTGGCTGACCGTGGAATTCGCTCCCGGCACGGTCACGGTGAAGTTGACGGAATCATAGTACGGGTACTGGAGCTCGGAGATGAACGGGGCCGTCGCGTTGAACAGCACCTCGACCGTCCCGGCGGCGTTCGTCGTCGCGCTCGTGGCCGGCGCCCCGGCCGGCGTGACGTCGTGGGTCCCGTTCCAGTAGCTGATCCCGACGGTCAGTCCCGCGATCGCGGAGAAGTCCCCGGCGTACTCCGAGCCCGCCCGGACGCACGCGGCGACCGGCAGTCCCACGGGGATGTACGTCTCATGGTACCCGAGGCAGACGCTCGCCGCGGGGTACAGACCGTCCTGATCGATCTCCAGGTGGCCGACCGTCACGTCGACGCCCGTGCTCTCGTTCTCGGCCACGTGGCCGTTGACCACCGTGGTCATCCAGAGGGTGAAGTCGATCTCCTGGTTCGCGGTGGCATTGAGCGGCACCGCGCCGATCCACGTTCCCGACGGACCGACCGGCAGCGCGGCGATCCCCGACGAGAAGAAGTTCTCCGTCGCGCCGTCGGCTCGGTAGTGGCCGACGATGGAGACGTTCGTCCCCTGGGTGTAGAGCGCGCCGTTGGTGTCGAGGTACGCCCACCAGAACAGCGTGAACGTGTCCCCGGGGAGGATCGACTGCGGGTCGGTCGCCGACGAGGAGGCCTTCAGGTAGTAGGTCGACAGGATGATCGACTCGCTGACGTTGCCCGACGGCGCGGAGAAGTTGACGAGCCACGTCCCTCCGTACGGCAGGGTCGGGAACGTGTAGGAGACGCCGACGGCCCCCGAGAAGAACGAGTCGGTCGTGGCGTTGATCGCGGCGGCGTACGAGAACACCGGGTTGACGAGCCCGTCCCGGGTCGCGTTCGGATCGTACACCGTGACGTTCACGGTGTGGTCCACGTCGTCGTCGATGCCGAACTCGAGCGTGCCCTGGCCGGGAACTCCCGGGTAATAGTAGCCGCCCGACAGGTCCCCGTACCCGTTGTAGAGCGTGGGCACGATCGCCGAATCCGGAGCGTTCCCGGCGGCCACCGGGGAAGCGTCCCCGGCCCGGGCCGTACCGGACGATCCGGAGGAAGAGAGCAGCACCGCGGCGGCGGAGGCGATCAGCAGGGCGGTCAGGACGACGGCGATCACTCGACGCGACATCGGCATGAATGGCGTAGGGCCCGGTATAAGAACCCCGCTGACGGAGCGGCGACCCCGGCCCACCGCGGCGGGAGCGCGCTCCCGGCCGCGACGAACCGATTTATGATGGGTCGCCTAGCCGGGCCGAGGGACCATGGCGGAGATCCTGCCCGGCGTACACATGGTGGAAGGAGTCGACCCGAGCCCGGACTTCTCGACGCACGTCTACCTGCTGAAGGACAAGGGGGCGACCTGGACCCTGATCGACACGGGGCTCCCGGGGGCGCACGCGGCCGTCGAGGCGTACCTCGCGCGCCACAAGATCGAGCCGACCTCCATCAAGAAGATCCTGATCACCCACCTCCACCGGGACCACGTGGGGTCGCTCAAGGAGCTCGCGGCGAAGACCCGGGCGAAGACGTTCGCCCACTGGATCGAGGCCGCCTACATCGCGGTGGACCCGCCGTACGACGGCCCGGGCACACCGCCCGCGGAGCCGTTCGTGGTCGACGAGACGCTCAAGGACGGCGACACGGTCGACGCCGCGGGGGGCCTGATCGCCTACCACACGCCCGGACACACGCCCGGGCACACCGCCTACTACCAGCCCGAGCACCGGCGGCTCTTTTCCGGCGACCTGTTCTTCGGAGAGGGGGACGGGGCGATCCTGACCGTGCCGGACTACACCCACCACTCGCCGACCGCGCTGATCTCGGCCCGGCGGATGGCCCAGCTCTCGATCGACTCGCTGCTCACCTACCATGGCGGTCCGATCCTGAAGGACGGCGGGAAGGCGGTCCGCGCCGTCGCCGGTCGGCGCTAGATACCGGGGCCCCGCCGGGGGCTCCGCCTCCCTCAGAGCGCCGTCACGACCTCGACGGTCACCGTGAGGCTCGCGTTCCAGCCGCTCGCCGGGGTCGCGATCTCGAGCTGGATCGTCGCGTTGGCCTCCCCGTCGACCGTGATCGGCAGGTCGGAATCGAGTACCGTGAATCCGGCCGGCACGGAGGGGTCCTGGAACGTGCAGGTTCCGAGACTGGCGTCGTTGACCACGCGGTGGGTGAGGTTGAGGGAGGATCCCGCGGCGACCTCGGCTCCCGGGCCTTCGAGGAACGTCGGTTCGCCGTCGCAGGGGTAGCCCGCGAAGTTCCACTCCACCTCGGTCACCTGGACGAGCCCCGGTTGGATCGTGCCCCCCTGGGCTGACGGGGCCGGGCTCCCGTGGGCCCCGACCAGCAGGGCCACCGCGACCCCCACCGACACGGCGACCGCGAGTCCGGCGAACAGCACCGGCTTCCGCCGGTCCCCGCCGTTCGTCGCGTCCGTCCGGAGCGGGGTCGACATGCCCCTCGGACGAACCCCTGGGAGAGATAACAGGAATGAGCGGCCGCGCTCAGGTCGTCGGATCGTGGGATCCGGGACGACGGGAACGGCAGTGGGACTGGCCAGATTTGAACTGGCGTCTCGGAGTCCCGAACCCCGAAGGATGGACCAAGCTACCCCACAGTCCCAGGCCGGCGGCCTCGACCGCGTTCCGCTATTTGAGCCCGCGGTCGCCGGCCGCGGCTGGCCCGCACCCGGGGCGTTTCAGCACCTCCCGGCGCCGAGCTTCAAGGGTCCGGACGCTTACCGGGTCGATGGCCAGTCCGTCCACCGTGCCGCCCCTTCCCGGCATCTCGGGGCTCGAGGCCCTGTCGTGGAGCATCCCGGGCCTCCGCGAGGACCCGACGATGTGCGTGCGGTGCCGGTCCGCGCAGATGCTGTGCGGCAAACCGGTCTGCCCGATCCTGCTCAAGTACCACGCGTTCGAGCGCACCCTCCCGCTCGTGGGAGGGCACGATCTCGAGGGTTCCTCGCCTCCCGCGGTGTTCGTCGGGCGCTTCGGGTACCCGAAGGTCTCCTTCGGCCCCCTGCTCGCGCCCCAGCACGGATCGACGGAGCTCTTCGACAGCCCGGAGGACTGGGTCGGAAGGTCGGTCTCCGAGGTCGTCTCGTTCCGCCTCGGCCTGGTCCGGGGCACGTCGCCGATCCGCGTGACGGACGCCGAGCGCCCGATCCGGCTGCTGCAGGACATGCAGCTGCTCGGTATCGCGGGGGAGTCCGCGGAGAGCGAGGCGCACTTCCGGCGACCTCCCCGGGGTCACCTCGCGCTGTCCGACACCGCACCCCCGTTCGGGCCGTCCGCGCCGATCGAGCGGTTCCGTCTCGACGTGCGTCGGGTCGATCCCCACTTGGACCGGCTCGCGTCGGACACCGACGCGAACGCCCGGATCGCGGTCGGGGAGCTGTACGAGCGGGGGGTTCGGGTGAGCCGCATCCAGCGGGCCTTCAGCGTCGGGGTCCTCGGACGTCACGGCCGACGCCGACTCGTGCCCACCCGCTGGTCGATCACGGCGGTCGACGACCTCCTCTCGAAGCAGAACCTCGAGCGGGTCCGGCTGCTCCCCGAGCTGTCGGAGATCGAGGTCCATCGCCTGACCGCGCTCGACAACCGCTGGCTGATCGTCCTGCTCCCCGGTGCGTACCGGTACGAGTCGATCGAGGCGTGGTACCCGAACACGCTGTGGAACCCCGACCCGACGAACCTGGTGGTGATGGGCGACCACGAGGGGCACGACGGGCGGACGACGTATGCGTCGATCGGCGGATGCTACTACGCCGCCCGGCTCGCGACCAGCGAGGCGCTCCTCGACCGGGGCCGGCAGGCCGGAGTGGTCGTGCTTCGCGAGGTCCACCCCGGCGAGATCCTCCCGCTGGGGGTCTGGAACGTCCGCGAGTACGTCCGCGCGGCGATGCACCGGCCCGCCGAGCGGCTTGCCAGCCTCACGGAGCTCTCCCGGACCATCGCGGCGACCTTCGCCATCCCGCTGCCCCGCTGGCTGGCGGCGAGCGCCGTGCTCCACGAGGCCCGGACCCAGCGGCGGCTCGACGACTGGATCGCTCCGCCGGCCCTGGCCGCGGGCTCCGTCAGCTGAACCGCGTGCCGCACTTGCCGCAGAAGGTG
>JASHWL010000167.1 GCA_030044105.1 Thermoplasmata archaeon | reverse complement strand
GTCTCGCGCCACTTGTACACCCGGGACCTTCCCGACCCGGATCTCATCTTCCGGACGAGCGGCGAGGAGCGGATCTCGAACTTCCTCCTCTGGCAGTCGGCCTACGCCGAGCTGTACTTCTCGGACGTGATGTGGCCGGGGCTGACCCGGCTCGACTTCCTGCGGGCGATCCGCGCCTTCCAGGAGCGGCGCCGCCGCTTCGGCGGCTGAGGCCGCTCAGCCGCCCGCGCGGCGCGGCGCGCGCGTCCCCTGCAGGATCTCGGCGACCCGCTTGTTCGCCTCGGCGGTGATCGAGTCGCGGTCCTCGGGGCGCCGGAGCATGAGGGTCAGGACGAGGTCGGTCGACTGCGGCGTCCGGGACTTCGTGGTCAGGACCGGCGGGAAGCGGGGATCGAGCCGGGAGCGGAGCTTCGCGAGCGACTTCAAAAGGTCGCTCTCGAACGCGGCCAGGTCGAGGTTGGCCCCGATCGTCACGGGGACGGCGACCTCCTTCCACGCCTGCGGGGAGGTGTTGACGACGATCTCCCGGAGCATCGACTCGTTGGGCACCGAGACCAGGTGGTCGCTGTCCGTGAGGAGCACGGTCGTCATCGGGTTGCTCTCGATGACCTTCCCCGAGATCCCGCGGACCTCGATCGAGTCCCCGATCTTGAACGGGACGTAGATGTCCGAGAAGTACTTCGCCCCGTAGTTGCCGAGCACGCCGCGGAGCGCGATCAGGGCCGTCGCGCCCAGCAGCGCGATGATGACGAAGATGATCGCCGGGTTGAGCCCGAGATACTGGAGCGCGAACGTCGCCCCGATGACGGCGATCGCTCCGACCGTGAGCTGGCGGGCCGCCCGCGCGAGCGGCGGGGAGCTCCGGCGGAGCAGCCCGCCGACCAGCGCCCCCACGAGCCAGGCGATGACGACGGTCACGACGACGATGATCGCGACCGGGAGGTACGGCCAGATGGCCGCGAGGATCGGAGGCATCCCGGACACCTACGCCTCCGCGATCTCGGTGAGCAGCGCCTTCTCGCCCTCGACGGCGACCTCGATCGAGCACTTGCGCGCGATGGCGCGCCCGTTGCGCACGAGCTTCCCCCGCAGGCGGCCCGCCCGGTCGTCGAGCAACGCGCGCATCTTCGCGGCGAGGGCCTCGGGGTCGTCCGGATCGAACAGGAGGGCGTGGGTGCCGTCCTGGACGAGCTCGGCCACGCCGGCCCGCTCGGTGAGGATCACCGGGCGTCCGTGGACCCAGCTCTCGACCGCGACCAGCCCGAACCCCTCCCGGACGGAGGGCAGGATCGTGAACCGGGAGCGCTCGTACAGGCTGTCGAGCTCGGTCTGGTTGACGTGCCCGGCGAAGACGACGCGCGGCCCGAGCCCCTCGGTCCGCACGAGCTCCTCGAGCTGGCCGCGCCAGGTGGAGGACTTCGCGAGACCGAGCCCTCCCTTCGCACCGGAGAAGCTGCCGTTGCCCACGAGCACGAGGCGCAGGGAAGGGTAGTCGGGCGCGAGGCGGGCGAGCGCCCGGATCGCGACGTCCTGGCCCTTCATCGGGTCCATCCGGGCGACGACCAGCGCGATCTCGTCCGACCGCGCGAGTCCCAGCCGCTCGCCGACGCTCGCGATCTGCGCTGCGGTCGGGCGGGAGTAGTCCGCCGGATCGAGGTACGGGTAGCGCTGCAGGACGCGCCCCTTCGGATGCAGGGCCGCGAGCGACTCCGCGTAACGACGGGCGCTGACCACGATGACGTCGTAGGCGTCGAGGTAGGTGGTGAGCATCGCGCGCCACTCCTCGGGGATCGTGGTCACGTCGAACGGGATGTGCCAGCGGAAGATCTTCGGCTTCAGGCTGCCCAGCATGTGCCCCACCGGCATCTGCTGGAAGTCGTGCACGTAGAACGCGTCGAAGTCGTGGCGGCGGTCCAGCTCCTGGATCAGCTCGGCGGTCACGCGATTGTAGTAAGCGTACTCGGAGAACGCCTCGGTCCAGAACAGGTCGCCGTGCGGATCGCCGGGATCGAGGTCGTGGATCCGGCCCCAGATCGCCTCCTTCACCTTCCCGTACCCCGCCATCCGATCGGGCGCGAGGTGCACGTTGTGCAGCGTGAGGCGGCCGAGCTCGACGGTGGGCGGCGCGGTGGGGTTGAGCGAGACCCAGTGGGCCTCGTCGAGGACCTTGTCCTTCAAGAGGCGCCGCACGAGCGGGTAGACCATGCGGGTGACCCCGCCCGGGGAGAACCGGTAGTCCACGCCCTCCTGAAGGTTGGAGAGGTCCGCGGCGGGCGAGCTCGCCGGGTCGATCAGGCTGCCGGTGTCCGACCCGCGGAACTGGAGGAGCGGGGTCTGCGTGTTGATGCAGATCGAGAGCTTCGGCACGCCACCCTCCCCACCGCGCCGGGGCCGAAGACCGTCCCCGTCTTGAGGCCTCGTGTCACGGGGCCGCACGCCCGCGGCCGAGGGCGGCGGAACCTCGAAGGGTTGGGTCGTCATTAAATAGAAGGGCTTTTTCACCAAACCGGACACCTGAGAGTCATCTCGGGGGTAGAAACATGATGGCAGGGAACACGCCGATCCTGGTGCTGCGAGAAGGGACCAAGCGCGAGAAGGGGCGCGGAGCGCTCACGAACAACATCCAGGCCGCGAAGGCGATCGCCGACGCGGTCCGCTCGACCCTCGGACCCCGCGGGCTCGACAAGATGCTGGTCGATTCGATGGGGGACGTCGTCATCACGAACGACGGGGTCACGATCCTCAAGGAGATGGACGTCGAGCACCCGGCGGCGAAGATGCTGGTCGAGGTCGCGAAGACCCAGGACCAGGAGGCCGGGGACGGGACGACCACGGCGGTCGTGCTCGCGGGCGAGCTCTTGAAGCGCGCCGAGGACCTGGTCGAGCAGAACATCCACCCGACGATCATCTCGCAGGGCTACCGCCTGGCGTCCGTGAAGGCCCTCGAGGTCCTGAACAAGATCAGCCAGACCGTGGGCGTCAATGACCACGAGCTGCTGCGGCAGATCGCCATCACCTCGATGGCGTCGAAGTCGGTCGCGTTCAACCGCGACGCGCTCGGCGACATCGCGGTCAAGGCGGTCGGCGCGGTCGCCGAGAAGAAGGGCGACGGCTACAACGTGGACCTCGACAACATCCAGCTGATCAAGAAGCAGGGCGGCCAGATCTCGGATACCCAGCTCATCGAGGGCGTCATCGTCGACAAGGAGAAGGTGCACTCGGGGATGCCGACCCGCGTCGAGAACCCGAAGATCGCCCTCCTCGACGCCGCGCTCGAGATCAAGAAGACCGAGATCGACGCGAAGATCGAGATCAACGACCCGACCCAGCTGAACGCCTTCCTCCAGGAGGAGGAGAACATGCTGAAGCGGATGGTCGAGACGGTGAAGAAGTCCGGCGCGAACGTGGTCCTCTGCCAGAAGGGGATCGACGACCTCGCCCAGCACTACCTCGCGAAGGACGGCATCTACGCCGTGCGCCGCGTCAAGAAGTCGGACATGGAGAAGCTCGCGAAGGCGACCGGCGCGAACATCGTCTCGAAGGTCAGCGAGCTCACCCCGGCGGACGTC
>JASHWL010000019.1 GCA_030044105.1 Thermoplasmata archaeon | reverse complement strand
GGCCGGCCTCGACGAGGAAGAGCGAAGCGCGGCGATCGGCATCCTGCGACGACGGGGGTGGCTCGCCGACGGCGTCCCGTTCCGGCGCACCCCCGCCGCCCTGCCTCTCACCGAGCCTCTCCCCGAGGAGGTCGTTCTGGGGCAGGTCGCGTTCGGCGACGACGACGTCGACGAGGCGATCGTCAGCGCGCTCGAGCGGCGCGGCCTCGTGCGCACGGAACGCCGCTCGATCAAACGCTGGGCCCCCTCCGACGAAGGCCGCCGGCTCGTGATCGAGTCCGAAGGGGAGGCACTGATCGGCGCGCTCACTCCCGCGGTGCTCTCGTCCGGGGCGTGGCGGACCGGCCGGTTCCGCCCCTACGATGTGCGCGCGGCCGTGCCGTTCCGGGCCGCCCCCCGCCCCAATCCCTACGCGCAGTGGCTCGACGAGTTCGAGGAGATCCTGATCGGCCTCGGGTTCGAGCAGGCCGAGGGCCCGCTGCTCGAGACCGAGTTCTGGAACAACGACGTCCTGTTCATGCCGCAGGACCATCCGGCCCGCTCGCTGCACGACGCCCTCTCGGTCGCCGGCGTCGCGGGTCGGCCGCCCCCCGCCGAGCTCCTGGCCCGCGTGGCCGCGGTCCACGAGGGCCGGCCCATGCCCGGGGAGACGGAGCCCGTCGGACCCGGCTGGGGCCCGCCGTACGATCCGGGGATCGCCGCGCGCCCGGTCCTCCGGTCGCAGACGACCGCGGTCTCGGCCCGGCTCCTTGCGCGGCACCCGACGCCGCCGTTCCGGCGGTACTCGCTCGACCGGAACTTCCGCCGCGAGGAGGTCGACGCCCGCCATGGGATCGAGTTCACGCAGTGCGAGGGGATCCTCGGCGCCGACGGCACGTCGCTCCGGGAGCTGATCGGGATGTTCCGGGCCCTCTCCGAGGCGATCGGGATCCGCGAGATGAAGATCCGACCGAGCTACTTTCCGTTCACGGAGCCCTCGATCGAGGGGTACGTCCGGCATCCCCGGCTCGGCTGGATCGAGATCTTCCCGGGCGGGATGCTCCGCCCCGAGGTCCTGCGCCCGCTCGGCGTGGAGGTCCCGGTGGCCGCGTGGGGGATCGGCATCGGCCGGCTCGCGATGATCGCGCTCGGCCGCAACGATCTGCGCGAGCTGTTCGAGGACGACCTCGACCGGCTGCAGGGGGTCGCGTAGCGATGCCGCAGTCGACGCTCCGGCGGGACCGGGTGGACGCCCTCCTTCCGCGCCCGCTCTCGGCCCGCGAGCTTGAGGAGCTGCTGTTCCCCACGAAGGCTGAGCTCGAGGGCCAGGAGGGCGACACGCTGGCGGTCTCCGTGACCCCCGACCGTCTGGACCTGCTCTCCGAGGGGGGCCTGGGGCTGTGCCTTCAGGGCCAGCTCGAAGCGGCCCGGGGGATCCCCCCGTTCCCGATCGTCGATCTTCCGGACGCCGCGATCGCGTTCGACGTCGACCCCTCGGTCGCCGGGATCCGACCCGCGATCGCCGGGTTCGTGGTCGCCGCGCCGTCCGACCGGCCGCTCGACGACGGCCTCCTCGAGGAGGCGGTCCGGTTCCAGGAGCTGATCCACGCGACCGTCGGACGAGACCGCCGGGCCGCGAGCCTGGGGATCTATCCGCTCGAGCGACTCACGCCGCCGTTCCGTTACACCCTCGAGCCGATCGAAGGGATCCGGTTCGTGCCGCTCGATGGGGCCGACGAGATCGGCGGGCCGCAGTTCTTCGACGGCCATCCGATGGCCGCCCGATACGGGGCGCTCGGCCGCTCGGGGAACGCGTGCCTCACCCTGCGCGATGCGACGGGCGTGGTGCTGAGCCTGCCGCCCGTCCTCAACGGCCGCGAGGGCGGTGAGGCCCGCACCGGCGATCGCTGGCTGCTGGTCGAGTCGACCGGGACGCGGGAGCGAGCGGTCCGCGAGTCCCTGGGCTTGCTCTCGGTCGTGTTCGCGAGCCGCGGCTGGAAGGTCGCGCCGGTCCCGGTCCGGGGCGGGAGCCCGCTCGAGGGGGACGGGCGACCGGTCGTCGCAACGCGGTCCATCGTGCTCCCCTCGGCGCTGCTGCACGGGCTGGCCGGCGTGGCGCGGCCGGCCGACGAGGTCACGCAGCGACTGGCGCGCGCCCGTCTCTCGGCGCACCCGCACAGCGGGGGCTGGCGCGTCGAGGTGCCCCCGTGGCGCCCCGATCTCCTGACCCCGGTGGACGTCGCCGAGGACGCGATCCTCGCCTCGGCGATCGGCCCCGAGGACGGGGTCGTGGCGCCGAGCCCGACGCGGGGTCGTCGGCTCGCGGTCGCCCGGTTCCGGCACCGGTTCTCGGTCGCCCTGCTCGGGCTGGGTCACGCGCAGCCGTACACCTCGCTCCTGGTCTCGGACGAGGCGGTCGAGCGCGTGCCCGGCGCCCGGCCCCTCCGTCTCCGGAACCCGGTCTCCGCGGAGTTCTCGACCGTCCGGGACCGCCTGCTGCTGTCCCACCTCGAGGTGCTCCGTCGCAACACGCGCCACGGCTACCCGCAACGGATCGGGGAGGTCGGCCCGGTCGTGGTCGCGGACCCGGCGGCCGAGTCCGGGGCCGTGACCCGCTACCACGCCGGGGCCCTCGTCGCGAGCGACGGGGCCGGGTTCGCCGACGCCGCGGCGATAGTCGACGCGCTGCTGCGGGAGGTCGACGTGACGGCGGTGCGCGAGCCGGCGGACCTTCCGGGGACGATCGTTGGCCGGGCCGCCCGGGCGCGACTCGCGGGCGAGGCGGTCGCGGAGCTCGGGGAGATCCGGCCCGAGACCCTGACCGCGCTGGGGGTCCCGGTGCCGGTCGCATGGGCCGAGATCGACCTCACCGCGCTCGCCCCGCTGGTCGCGGTCCGCGACCGTTAAGAGCGCCTCCGGGTCGAAGGACCATGGCCCGGAGCCGCCGCCGTGCCGGGGGTGCGACGGGAAAGGAGCGGTGGGAGCGGGCCGCTCGCGAGGCGATCGGGGCCCGCGTCGAGGAAGGTCGGCTGCCGCTCCTCGTGGGGCCGCCCGAGGACCCGGACGGAGCGTTCCTCGAGGGGATCGGATTCCCGGGGGAGTATCCCTACACGCGCGGCATCCAGCCCACGATGTACCGGGGTCGTCTCTGGACGTTCCGGCAGTACTCCGGGTTCGGCACGGCCGCGGCGACGAACCGCCGGTTCCACTTCCTCATGCAGGGGGGCCAGACCGGCCTGTCGGTCGCCTTCGACCTCCCGACGCAGAACGGCTACGACTCCGACCACGCCCGGGCCGCCGGCGAGGTCGGCCGCTGCGGGGTTCCAATCGCCTCGCTGGGGGACATGCGGACGCTGTTCCACGGACTGCCGCTGGATCGCGCGACCGTCTCGATGACGATCAACGCCACCGCCCCGATCCTGACCGCGCTGCTGCTCGCGGTCGGCGAGGAGAGCGGCGTGCCCCGCGCGCGTCTCGGCGGCACGGTCCAGAACGACATCCTGAAGGAGTACGTCGCGCGCGGCACGTACATCTATCCGCCGGGGCCGTCGCTGCGACTCGCGGTCGACCTCATCGAGTTCGCGACCCGGGAGATGCCGCAGTGGAACTACATCTCCGTCTCGGGGTACCACATGCGGGAGGCCGGCGCGACCGCCGTCCAGGAGGTCGCGTTCACGATCGCGAACGCGATCCAGTACGTCCGGGCGGTCCGCGAGCGGGGGCTCGATCTCGACGAGTTCCTGCCGCGCCTCTCGTTCTTCTTCTCGGCGGACCGCAACTTCCTCGAGGAGATCGCGAAGTTCCGGGCCGCGCGCCGGCTCTGGGCCGCGGTCGTGCAGGACACGTTCGGCGCCCGCCAAGCCCGCTCGAAGCAGCTGCGCTTCCACACCCAGACGGCGGGCTCCAGCCTCACGGCGCAGCAGCCCGAGCTGAACGTCGTGCGGACGACGCTGGAGGCGCTCTCGGCGGTGCTGGGCGGTACGCAGTCGCTCCACACGAACGCGCTCGACGAGGCGCTGGGGCTGCCGACCGAGTCGTCCGCGCGCCTCGCCCTGCGGACTCAGCAGATCCTCGCCGAGGAATCCGGAGTCCCGTCCACGGTCGACCCCGTCGGCGGCGCCTACGAGATCGAGTACCTCACGGACCGCATCGAGCGCGAGGCGCGCGAGTACCTCGAGCGGATCGACGCGATGGGCGGGGCCCTCCCGGCGATCGAGCGGGGGTTCTTCGCGGCGGAGATCGCCCGCGAGGCGTACCGCGTCGCCCGCGCCCGCGAGGCGCGGCAGGAGCTGGTGGTGGGGGTCAACTCCTATCCCGAGGGGAATCCCTCGTTCACGCTCTTCCCCGGCGATGGGAAGCGCGGCGTCGCCGTCCAGCGGGTCACGCCGGCCGAGG
>JASHWL010000002.1 GCA_030044105.1 Thermoplasmata archaeon | reverse complement strand
CGCGTGCGCGGCGTCACGAGCCGCTCGAGCTCGTCGAAGTCGGGCAGGTACCGACGGCGGGGTGTGAGCGAGTACGGCACCGGCGTCGCGCCGACCAGGCGGGCATCGGGGCCGTACAGCACGAAGCCCGGGTTGGGCACCAGCACCTCCACCCCCGGGTCGTAGAGCGCGAGCGCGGTCACCATCAGCGCTTCCGAGCCGCTCCCGGTGATGATCACGTTCTCCCGGGTCGTCCGGCGATCCCGGTCCTGGTAGCGCTCGGCGACCTTGTCGCGCAGGGCCACGAGTCCGGCCGACGGACCGTAGTGGTTCATCCCATCGCGGACCGCGGTGCACATCGCCTCCACGACCTCGGCCGGAGGCTCGAAGTCGGGTTCGCCCAGCCCGAGGTTCACCGAATTCGGGGGCGCCGCCTCGAACATGCGGCGGATGCCCGAGATCTCGACGGAGCGGACCCGCTGGGCGACCATTCTCCGCGCGACCGTCGGGCTCCTCTTTACCATTGTGCCGCGCGGCGGCGCGCGCGCACGTCGCACGCGCCGGACGCGGGCAGCATAAGGGAAATCTAGGGGCGAGGCTCCGGAGGGTCCGGAGCCAGCGGATGACGGTCCGGATCGTGCTCGGGGCCCAGTTCGGCGACGAAGCGAAGGGGAAGATCGCCGACTTTCTCGCCGCGAGCGCGCGGTTCGTCGTCCGCAGCGGCGGCGGCCCGAACACCGGGCACACCGTCGTGCTCCCCGAGGGTCCGGTCGTGCTCCACCAGCTCGCGTGCGGGGTCCTGCGGCACGGCGTGACGGCGATCAGCGGGCCCGGCATGGTCCTCCAGCCGTTCAAGCTCGAGGACGAGCTGCGGGCGCTCGACGAGCGCGGGCTCCACCGCGGCGAGGTCGTCCTCTCCGACCGCGCGCACGTGATCCTTCCGGCCCACGAGCTCGAGGACGTCTGGGAGGACGAGCTGCGGAGCCAGCGCGATCCCGCGGCGGCGCTCGGCACCACCAAGAGCGGCATCGGGCCTGCCTACGCGGATCGGTACGCCCGGTGGGGGATCCGGCTCACGGACCTCAGCCGTCCGGTGGCGCTCCGGGAACGCCTCGCCCTGCTCTACGCCACGAAGACCTACCTTCCGGACCTTCCTCCGCTGGAGGAGGTCGTGAGCCGGCTCGCCGAGGTCGGGGGCCGTCTGGCCCCGATGATCCGACCGACCGAGCCGATCCTCTGGGACGCGCTCGCCCGCGGTGAATCGGTCCTGCTGGAGGGAGCGCAGAGCGCGCTCCTCGACATCGACTTCGGCACCTACCCGTACGTCACGAGCTCGCACCCGACGAGCGCCGGCGCGCTCGTCGGCAGCGGGATCCCTCCGACGGAGCTCGACGAGGTGATCGGGGTCGCGAAGGCGTACTCGACCCGGGTCGGAGCGGGCCCGTATCCCACCGAGGACACCGGGGAGCGCGGCGAGTTCCTCCGCCGGGTCGGGGGCGAGCGGGGCGCGACCACCGGTCGCGCCCGGCGCTGCGGCTGGCTCGACCTGGTGCTCCTCCGCTACGTCGCCCGGCTCAACGGGCTCACGTCGCTCGCGATCACGAAGGTCGACGTCCTGGGGGGGCTCGAGGAGGTCCCTGTCTGCGTGGCCTACCGGATGCCCGACGGGACCCTCGTCCGCGATGCCCCGCCGACGCGCGCGGACGACCTCGCCCGAGCGGAGCCGGTCTACGAGCAGCTCCCGGGGTGGCCCGAGCTCCACGAGCGGGCCAAGGAGCGGCTGCGGCGTGAGGGCGCCTCGGCGCTGCCCAGCGCGCTGGTCCGCTTCCTCGATTTCGTCACGCAAGGCACGGACGTGCCGGTCCGGTACGTCGGCTACGGGGCCCACCGCGACGAGACGGTCGACCTGGGACCGACGGCGCGACGGGCGCGCCGGTCGCCGCTGGCCGCCTGGAGCGGCTAAGCGCCCGTGGCCTTCGACCCGTTCCTGTACGTCGCGCTGGCCGCCGGCTACGTCGCGGGACGAGTCGTTCGCTGGCGCAGCCCGTGGATCCCGCGCGCGACGCTCGCGACCGTCGGCGTGCTGGTGGCGCTGCTCGGGGCGTCGCTCGCGTCGGTCGGTCCGGGGATTCTGGCCGGTGAGATCCCGCTCGCGCTCGCGTTCGTGGCGCTCCTGATAATCCTCACCCTCGCGATCGGCTGGGCGATCGATCGGCCCCGCACGAGCGCGCCCCCTCGGCCGGCGCCGGACTCCGCGCCCCGGCCGCGCTTCTCGGTGAGCGTGGCCTTCGTGGCGGCCCTGGCCGTCGGCTACGCCCTGGGCCGGTTCGTGCCCGTGCCCTCGGACACGCTGATCCCGTACGTCCTGTACGTGTTGCTGGCGCTGGTCGGGTTCGACCTCGTGCTCCGCGCCTCGGGCCTGCGCCGGCTCTGGGTGCCGCTCACGGCGGCGGTCCTCGGCGCCCTGGGCGCCGCGGCCCTGCTCGCGGCGCTCGCCGGGATCTCCGCGACGGCGGCGCTCTCGACCTCGCTCGCGTTCGGCTTCTACTCGCTCGCGGGCCCGCTGGTCGCCGCCCGGCTGGGCGCGGC
>JASHWL010000166.1 GCA_030044105.1 Thermoplasmata archaeon | reverse complement strand
GGCGCCGGGTGGGCCACCGGGGGGGTCGGGGGCGGGATCGCGGTGGGGGAGGCGGGGATCGGCACCGGGGGCGCTGGGGCGGGCGCGATCCCGGGCGCGCGGGCGACCACGGCCTTCGGAGCGGCGGGAAGGCGGGCCAGCACGCGCTGGAGCTGCGTTTCGAGCTCGGGAGAAGGAGGAAGCTCCGTGGGCGGGATCCCGGCGCGCGCGGACTCGCTGCGCGCCACGATGCGGCGGAGCGCCCCTTCGGCGCCCGCGGGCACGGAGGCCGGCCGGGCGCCCGCGTCGGAGCGGAGGTCGGCGGCGAGGCTGAGGCTGATCGCGGACGCGGTGACCACGTGGCCGGTCGCGGAGTGTCGGTCGCCGAGGATCGTCGCCGCGAGGGCCGCCTCGACCTCGGTTCGGATGGCCAGCACGTCCGCCCCGACGGCGACCAGGTCCTCGACCTCGGCGATCAGCGGCTCGATCGGCGAGGACGGGGGCGGGGCCGCGATCGTGACCAGCGGCTCGGGCTCCACGATCCGGCGGGTGTCGCGGGAGATCGTGCGGTCGAGGGTGATGTCGATGCCGTTCGGCCCGATGCGGTACGGATGCAACCGGACGTCGTGCGAACCGCCGCGGAACTTCTCGACGCCGACCGCGTACACGGTGCCGTTGTCGATCTCCCAGCGGAAGAGCCGGATCTCGCCGCGGGCGAGCATCCGCTCCGTGGTGTCCGCGTCCTCGAGCGGGGACTCGACCGTGAGCAGCGTGGTGACGTGCAGGTCCGAGAGGAAGCGGAGGAACGACTGCGCCCCCGCGACCTCGTTGAACCCCTTCATGCAGAAGTACTGGAGCGCGGTCAGCGAGTCGATCACGACGCGGGTGTAGCCCCGGCGGATGACCTCGCTGCGCAGCATCTGCTCGAGCGCGGTGATCGTGACCTCGACGCCCGTGAGCTCGGGCGTCCGACGGATCATCAGCGGGACGCGGCCGAACGGCAGCGCCTGGCGGACCGCCGAGATATCCTTGAACGGGACGCGCTCGTAGCGCATCACGTCGGGGATCGCGTCGAAGACGTCGACGCGGTCGAACTCCGCGCCGAGCCCGCGGTGGTTGATGCGCAGCTCGTTCGGCGGTTCCTCGATCGTGACCAGGAGCGTGCGCTCGCCGCGTCGGACCCCTTCGCAGAGGAACTGGAGCGCCAGCGTCGACTTGCCGGTGCCCGCGGGCCCGATGATCAGGTACGGCCGCCGCGCGATCACCCCGCCCTCGAGCATCGCGTCGAGGCCCGCGTTCCCGGTCGAGATCCGGGGCTCGGGCTCGATGCCCGCTGCGGGTCGACCGGTCGCCGTGGAACCTCCCGGCCCCCCAGCGCCGAGTGAGGCCGCGAGGATAGGATGGCGGATTCCGCTTCTTGTAGTTTCGGGACGGTCGCCGGCGGGCCGAGTCGCCCGCCGCAAGGGATATCTTCGCGGGCACGCCCGGTCGCTCCATGCCCCGCCCGGCCGCGGAACCCACGGGCCCCGCCCGCATGCGGGCGCTGGCCGCGACGCTGCCGACGCACCTGAAGGACGGCTTCCGGGCCGGGCTGGCGGTCGCCCCGCCCGCCTCCGGGCGGTCCACGGCGGTCTTTCTCGTCGGGATGGGGGGCTCAGGGATCTCGGGCGAGCTCGTCCGCGGGCTGCTCGAGGCGGAGACGCCGCTCTCGGTCCAGCTGGTCCGGGGGCCGGACCTGCCCCGTCGCGTGGGACGCGACTCGATCGTGGTCGTCGTGAGCTACTCCGGGACCACCTGGGAAGCCCTCCGGGCGTACGACGCCGCGGGACGGGCCGGCGCCCGACGGGTCGCGGTCACCAGCGGCGGAACCCTCGCCGAGCGGGCCGAGCGGGACCGCGTCCCGGTGCTCGCGCTCCCTCCGGGACTGCCGCCGCGCTCGGCCGTGGGGACCATCCTGGGCGGCCTGCTGGGCCTGCTCGATCCCTGGTTCCCGGAATCGAACGAGGACCGGCTCGACCGCGCGACCGAGCGCCTCGCCACCCGGATCCCGTCCATGGCGCGCACGTCGGGCCCGGCCGCTCGCATCGCGCGCCGGATCGGCCGCCGGGCTCCGGTGGTCTACGCCGAGCAGTCGTTCGTCGGGTTGGCGCGACGGTGGAAGACCCAGGTCGAGGAGAACGCGAAGCGGCTCGCGTTCTTCGACGAGGTCCCCGAGGTGTTCCACAACGCGATCGTCGGCTGGGACGCGACGCCCCGGTCCGAGGGCGCTCGGTTCGCGCCGATCTTTCTCGAATGGTCCGAGGAGTCCGCGCTCACGCGCCGGAGCTTCGCCTACCTCGAACGGCTCCTTCGACCCCGCGGCGCGCCCCCGATCCGGGTCCCGCTCGGCGCGGAGGACCGGCTCGAAGCGCTGCTCGCGGGACTCGCGCTCGGCGACCACGTGAGCCTGTTCCTCGCCGACGTGCGCGGGGTCGACCCGTATCCGGTCGACGCCATCGCGCGGCTGAAGCGGGCGCTCGCGGCCCCGGAGCCCGCGGCCTGAGCAAGTTTGTCGCGTGATCACAGCGCCGCTCGCGTATCGGACGATGTTCCGAGCGGCGAGAGTTCCCTATCTGGCGGGTCGCCCTAGGCCCCAGGGACGAAGCCCGGCAAGCAATGCCGGGGCCCAGTCTTGACGAGACCTCCCTGAGTCGGTGCGTTCTGGCCCGCAAGAGGCCCGAATCCCTCGACGCTCCGACCGGAACGCACGCGCGAAATGCGAGGGCACTTTGGAAGGGTCTGGTGCCACCAATCGCCCGGAGCTCAACGTAAATTACCTGGAGAGCGGTTATATGTCGAAAGGTCGGTGGTGGGGCGTGACATCTGACGCGGTTCTGGAGCGCCTCCGTGACCCTGCGTTTGTAGAGAGTGCGCTCCGCGAACTGGGCTTGGACTCCGAGACGGTGAAACTCGTCGCGCAGCTGTCTCCCTCGCAAGGCAACACGGCGCTGGAGATTCCGGTGACCGTGTATGTCGGCTAGGCAGGCAAGCGCTCCCTCCTCGGGCCCAGGCGGCCCGCCGGTCCCTACGGCTCCCCGCCCAATACCGCTCGGAACCGGGCCAGCATCGTTGGGGGCGGTTCTCGGCGAGAACCTGCCGGTCCGGGTTCGTCAGCAACTCCTCCGTGAGATCGCGGGAATGTTAGCGGAGCGCCTCGGATCCCCAAGCATGGCGCTCGCAGCCTACGTTGCGAACACCATGAATCCGGCGGCGGCGAACAACGCTCAGATGAATCTGAGTCACGAGAAGCTCCTTTTCGACGCGCTCGCGGACGCCCGTCGAGACTCGGAAAACCTCGGACTCATAGTCAACACGTTGGGTGGAGCGGGCGACTTCCCGACCCGTGTCGCACGGTACGTGCGTGAGGGGCTCAAAGCATCAGGATTCGTTGTGATCGTCCCGCAATTGGCAAAGTCCGCCGGAACTCTGCTAACCTTCGCCGCCGACCGCGTGGTAGCTGGACCGTCGACGCAGTTTGGGCCGATAGACCCCCAGCTCCCGAGGGTGACGAATGCCGGGCAGACTTGGGTGTCCGCGCGAGCGGTCAAGGAGTCGTACGAGAAGCTGCTCTCGCCTACGATCAAGTCGCTTCCTCCATCCGCCCAAATTGGAGTTGCTACCTCGATTGACTGGCTGCTCTACCAGCAAGCCCTGGACTCGATCCAATACACGAAGGACTTCGTGATGAACGTCAAGGCAAAAATCCACACC
>JASHWL010000018.1 GCA_030044105.1 Thermoplasmata archaeon | reverse complement strand
CCACTCCCGGTTCTCGCCTGGCTCGAGGTGAAATGCGATGCACCAGCAGCCGCCGAAGATTCCGCCGTGCTTCTGCACCAGCTCGGCGAACGCCGGCCAGGTGGACTCGGATAGCGGCGCGGACGTGAGGGGCATGTTCGGGACCGGGAAGTGGAAGGGAAGAACCAGTACGAGAGGCTGTCTCCTCGAGGCCAGAGGGCTTCCTTGGGTCGCGTGGTCCGGCCCGGCTAGGAAACTGAAATAGGGCCGTTCGGTCGACCGGACGTGGCGTCGTGCCCGAACTGTAACACTCTCCTTCCGTACGGGGCGACGGTGTGCCCCTCGTGCGGGAGGATGGTGGCCGCACCATCGGGAACCTCCGAACCCCTGCCATCGAGCGATGTGATCGGAGCACGAACCAAGGCGTACCGGCCCGGGAGCGGGCGCAACGCCGGCGATCTGCCCAACCAGCCGACGCTCCCGCTCTTCCCGGGAGAGTCCGTGCTGTCCACATTCAGTTCCGATCCCAAGAGCATGGCGAGGATCATCCGGTTCAACATGATGGTCATGGTCGTGATCTTCTTGGCCATCCTCGTTCCCATCGTGCTGCTCACGCTGAGCACCGGGCCGTTCGATCCGATCATCCTCGTGGTCCTGTTCCCCGTGGCCCTCATCGCGGGGATGGCGGCCTCGTCGGCGTGGACCGCCGGCCGTCAGAAGCCAACCGTGGCGTTCGTCACGAACCGACGGGTCCTCGTCGATTCCTACGGCCGTGAAGCCAGCTCCGCCGCGATCGGCCTCGAGGCCATCGGCAATGTGCAGCTCGATCAATCCGCGAGAGCGATGCGACGCGTGGGGGTCTGTTGGGTGTACCTCTTGCCGATGGGTACGAACGCTCCGCTGGTCGGGTCCGGCCGGTACCGGCACCCCGCACCGGGGGTCGTCTGGATGACCGCGGTCCCACTGACCACGGGCGAAGCGCTCAGGTCGCTCGTGATCCAACAGGCGCACGATGTCCAGGTAAAGCTAGGGTACCCGAATCCGATCGCTTCCGTGTAGGTCCAGGTCCCACGCCTCGAGGGGGTCCGCGACGAGCGCGGCAACGCCTCCGCGCCCGCCGCACCCGACCGCCGAACGACTGAAGTCGGGACGTGCAATGCACAGACCATGCCGGTGATCTACTTCGGAATACGAGTGACGGACCTGGATCGATCGTTGGAATTCTACACGGAAGGGCTCGGTCTCGAGAAACTCCGCGGGGGCCGGATGCCGCACGGAGGACGCCGCGTCCTCCTGGTCGATGGCAAGACGGGGCAACGGCTCGAGCTGAACTGGTACCCGAAGGGATCTCACTATGCCGCAAAGTACGTCCCGGGCGAAGGGCTCGATCATATCGGATTCTCGACCGGTCGCGCCGCCGAAATGGCCGAGCGACTCGTCGCCCACGGCGGAAAGATCGTGCTCTCCCCGACCGACCCGCATGGAGTCCGGCAGAACTATTACGTCGAGGATCCCGACGGCAACTGGATCGAGCTCATGGGCTGGGGCCGAGCGGCCTCCGCACGCCGATCCGGGCGCTGAGCGTTCGTAGGCGACAGGCTCGCCCCGTACCGGGGCGGGACAAGGGTTGCAACGGCGAGCTCGGGCTCGCCGAAGGACGGCCTCGCTTCCACCCTATATACGGAAGCGGCCTTGAACGTGCCCCATGAAGAACGTCGTGCTGGTCCACGGTGGGTTCGTCGATGGAGCCGGTTGGGAGGGCGTCTACCAGATCCTGAAGAAGGACGGGTACAACGTCACAGTGGTCCAGAATCCCACGGTGACTTTGGAGGATGACGTCGCCGCGACGCGTCGGGCACTGGCCGCCCAGGACGGTCCCACGATCCTCGTGGGTCACTCGTACGGAGGGGCGGTGATCACCGAGGCCGGTAACGATCCGAAAGTGGCCGGACTGGTCTACATCACCGCGTTCGCCCTGGACAAGGGCGAGTCGGTCAACACGCTGATCCAGAGCGCTCCGCCGGGCGCGCCGGTGCCTCCGATCCTGCCGCCCCAGGGCGGCTTTCTGTTCCTGGACCGGGCAAAGTTCGCGGCCTCGTTCGCGGCCGACGTGAGCAAGGAGAAGGCCCAGTTCATGGCCGACTCCCAGGTCCCCTGGGGGCTCGGAGCCGTCGCCGGGACGATCACGAGTCCAGCGTGGAAGGCGAAGCCGAGCTGGTATCTGATCGTGACCGAGGACAAGATGATCCCGCCGGACGCGCAGCGCATGATGGCGAAGCGAGCCGGCGCGACCGTCGCGGAAACGAAGGGCAGTCACGCCATCTACGTGTCGCATCCCGAGGTCGTCGCGGGCCTCATCGAACAGGCCGCCAAGAAGCAACTGGGCTGAGATCACGAGGTAGTGTCGCTGCCGGTGCGTGCCGGTGTCGCCTCCGGAGCCGCCGACCGGTCCTGAGTTCCGGAACGGAGGCAGCGTGAGCGTTTCCCTCCGGGTCGGGAACGGGGTCGACAGATTCGACCGCGATGCGGATACTGCCGCCCGTACCCCTGACCGAGGCATTGTTGATGACGAGTGAACTGCAACTGCTCCGCGACCTCTACCGGTACCACTTCCGCCAATTGCGAGCCTACTGTCGAGTCATCTGGAGCCTGCCCGTCAAGGAAAGGTACCGGGACCGCCGTTCTACATTCCCGTCCCTGGTGGACATCTACCTGCATATTCTGGACGACTATCGATTCTGGTTCATCCAAGCCTACGCGGGGAAGAGCTTCGAGGAGTTTCCGCTCGGAATGCGGCTGAGCCGGGCGGAAGCCGAACGGGCGACTCGCGAGGTGGAGCGGCTCGTCACGGGGATCCTCAACGGCCTGAGGGGGACCGATCTGGACCGGAAGTTC
>JASHWL010000165.1 GCA_030044105.1 Thermoplasmata archaeon | reverse complement strand
ATGGCGCCCCGCACCCTGAAGACCCTCACGCTCGTCGCCTACCACCAGCCGGTCCTGCAGAGCGTCCTCGTGCGGATGATCGGGGACGTCGCGTACGAGGAGGTCCAGCACCTCCGCGGCCTGGGCCTCGTCCACACCGAGGCGAAAGGGTCGACGCTCGAGCTCACGACCACGCGCCGGTTCGCCGAGTACTTCGGGATCGCCTCGACCCGACCGGAGGAGATCCGGCGGTTCCTCGAGCAGAAGCTGGGCGTCGCGTCGGCCGGCCCGCCCGTTCCGGCCACTCCCGAGGAGGCACCCCCCGCGCCCGAGCTCGGGGACGGCGAGCCCCCCGCCGAGACCGCCGGAAGCACGCCAGCCCCCGAGGCCGCACCGGCGGTCGAGCCTCCGGCCTGAACCCGCACCGGACTACAGCGCCCCGCACTTCGGGCAGCGCACCGGCTCGGCGGGTCGCGGAGCGCCGCAGTACGGGCACAGGAAGGTGGCGCCGCCCGTGCCCGGCGCCGGCGGCACGCGGTCCAGGCTGGAGCTCGGGGCCGCGGGGCTCATCGTGGCCCCGAACGGGGGCGGGGGCGGGAGCGTCGTGGTCGGAGCGGGCCGCGCGACGAGGATGACCAGCACGACCGCGACCGTGATGCCCACGCCGAAGACGAGATAGATCTCGGTCCAAGGGACGGCCGGCGTCGGGGCCGGGGGCGGCAGGTTGGGCGTCGGTCCCGCGTAGACGTAGTCGCGGATCGCGGGGTCGGAATCGGCCGCGTAGAACCCCGTCCCGGAGGGTACTCCCCATCCCGTGGTGGCGTCCCAGCCCGGGCCCGCCGCGAAGACGTAGTTCCCGCCGGTCACGACGTCGTAGTAGGCGGAGCCCGCGGCCGGGTTCGCCGCGTAGTAGCTCCCGATCCGGTAGAGCTCGGGGTCGAGGTATCCGAACAGGTGGTGGCCGACCGCGATCTCGTCCGCGAGGAAGCCCGCGAACGACGGGGCCGCGATGCTCGTGCCCTCCAGCACCGAGAAGTAGACCTGCTCCTGCGCATCGGCGAGCACGAAGGCGATCGTCGCGTTCGCCGGGAACGCGACGTCCGGCCCCGCCCGGCCGAGCGCGGAGGCGCCCTGGCGGACCGTCGCGTTGACGATCGCCGGCTGCGCGGCCGAATGGTACTGCCAGTACGGTTCGGCGTAGACGGTGCTCACGCCGCCCTCGGTGCCGGCGTACTCGCCCGGCCCGCCGGACGTGTCCCACCACGAGGAGAGCTGGGTGAGCCCGGTCGAGTTCGAGTCGTAGTACACCTCCAGGTCCGTGCCGTTGAACCAGCCCGCGCCCGGCCCGCCGAGGCCGATCGAGACGCCCCCGACCGAGACGATCCCCGAGGTGTTGAACGCGACCGTCGCCGGCCAGACCGGCCACTGCCCGTCGGTGCGGCCGGTGAGATCGTTCGGGGCGTTGCCCTGGTCGCCGCTCGCGGCCACGACCGTGACCCCCATCGCGGCGGCCTGCTGGATCTCCTGGTTCCAGATCGTGTCGTTGAGGTCCGGGATGCCGAACGAGCAGCTGATCACGCCGAGCTCCTGCGAGGAGTAGTTGTAGGCGAGCGCCGCGGCGAGGTCCTGGTCGAAGTACGCGACCACGTCCCCGTTGCTGGTGGCCGACTCGAGGAGGCTGCCGGCGAAGTAGAAGTTGTACAGCCCGACCCCGGGCGCGAGGCTCCCGGCCATCTCGAGGTCGAGCGAGTTCTCGAACTCGTCGAGGGTCGAGTCGTTCACCCCGTCGAACGGGCCGGGCGCGGGCGGCGTGATGCCCGATATCGTCACCGGCACGCCGACCAGCGGCGAGGCGTTCGAGGTGTCGACCCACGCAGGCGCGATCGTGGAGTTGAGGTAGGTGCGGATCACGGTCGGGTCCCACGGCGGGGTGTTCTGGTTGAGCGTCTGGTTCCAGCCGCTCGCGAGCAGCGTCGCGACCGCGACGCCGGTCGGGTACGTGGCGTTCGGCAGGCTCGAGGAGTAGCCGGGCAAGAGGTCCAGGACCCCGAAGGAGTTGGTGAAGTCCGAGCCGACATACCACTGCTGGGAGCTCGCGTTGCTCGCGAAGACGAACTGCCCCTCGCCCGCGGCGTCGTGGACCGGCGCGACCGGCCCCACCGAGAGCTCGGTCTGCACGCGGAAGTCGGGCGCGTCGCTCAGTCCGTCGATCGCGGAGATCTTCCCGGCGAGCGACGCGGGCAACTGCGGCGCGCCGACCGCCGTGTACTCGACGTGCGAACCCGACGCGTCGAACTGTACCATCCGGACCCCGAACAGGCTCGCGATCTCGGCCACGGTCAGGTCAGCGGAGACGGACAGGCGATCCGGCGCGATCGAGACGAACCGCCCTCCGGCGCCCGCGAGCGTAGCGGCCACGGCGGAGGCCGAGGCCGGCGAGGGCGCGAACTCCTGCTCGAAGGCGGTCTCGGTGAGGAAATGGCGGTACTCGGGCGAGGCGGGGTTCTCGGCGGCGGCGAGGAACGCGTCGAGGCCACCGGGATCGGGGTAGTCCAGGCCCAGGGTGACCTCGATCGTCGAGCTCGCTGGGAGCGGGGTTGCCGAGGTTCCGGAAGGGACCGCGACCGCGTCCGTCGAGAACGGGGCGCTCGGGCCGGGGGTCGTCGCGGGCGGGGCGGTGCCGTGGGCGCTGGCCCCCGAGGAGACGACGACCAGGACGGCCAGGGCCGCGATCGCGGCACGCCACGCCCCCCGCATCGCTCTCCTAGTTCTCCTCGAGCTAATGACTCCGCGTCCTGAGGTCGGCTTAACCCTTTATCCCGCGTTCGGGTCCCCGACCGCATGGCCTCGCGCCATGCGCCGGAGCCGGGCTGCGTGTTCTGCGCTATCGTCGAGGGCCGCTCCCCGGCGTACCGGGTGTACGAGGACGCGGAGACCGTCGCCTTCCTCGATCTCTTCCCGTTCACGCGCGGTCACCTGCTGGTCGTCCCTCGAGGGCACGCCGCCCGATTGACCGACTACTCCGAGACGGAGCAGGCGGCGCTGGTGCGGACGCTAGGGCGCATGTGCTCCCGCGTCGAGCGCCTCGCGCCCGACTACAACGTGGCGATGAACGCCGGGGCGGCCGCCGGGCAGATCGTCTTCCACGTCCACTTCCACGTCATCCCCCGTTACGGGGAGTCGAACCCGTTCCATCCCTCGCAGCGCCACCGCATCCGCGACGAGGAGGCGAAGGAGGTCGTCGCGGCGCTCGGCGCCCCCTAGGGACCCGATGACCGAGCGCACCGCGCGCCCCCCGGCCGTCGCGGGCCAGTTCTACCCGGCCGACGGCGCGGCCCTCGCCCGTCAGATCGAGGACTGCTTCCGGGACGCCCGGGGCCCCGGGGAGCTGCCGCCCCGGCATCGGACGGCGGTGCGCTCGCTGCGGGCCGCGGTCGTCCCACACGCCGGCTACCTCTTCTCCGGGCCGATCGCGGCGCACGCGTTCGGGCTGGTCGCGGCGCAGCCTCCGCCCGAGACGGTGGTCGTGCTCGGCGTCGACCACTACGGGCTCGGTCACGGTCCCGCGCTCTCCGACCGCGCGTGGGAAACGCCGCTCGGTCCCGTGCGCGTCGACCACGACCTCGTGCGCGCGCTCGCGCGACCGCCGCTTCAGGTCGACGAGGCCGCGCAGGCGCGAGAGCACTCGATCGAGGTCGAGCTCCCGTTCCTCGAGTACACGCTGCCGCGGCCCCAGATCGTGCCCCTCCAGGTCCCATTCGCCCCCTACGACGAGCTGGTCCACACCGCGCAGGTCGTCCGAGAGGCGGTCGCGGACCGCGACGTGCTGCTGCTGGCGTCGACCGACTTCTCGCACTACGTGCCGGCCGCCACCGCCGAGCGACTCGACCGGCTCGCGATCGAGGCGATCCTGGCGCGCGACCCGCGCGCGCTCTACGAGACGGTCGCGGAGCACGACATCTCGATGTGCGGGATCGCGCCGACCACCGTGCTGCTCGCGGCGCTCGCGGAGGAGCCGCTCGGATGCCGGCTGCTCCGCTGGGGGCACTCGGGCGAGGTCGAGCGCATGCGCGACGTCGTCGGATACGCCGCGCTCGCCCTCGAGCGCCCGGGCGCGGGCGCGCCGTCCGTTAAATAGCGTGGCCGGCTCGGCGCGGCCGCCGGCATGATCCTCTCCGACACGAAGATCCTCGCGGAGATGCGCCGGGGCCGCATCGTGATCCGCCCGTTCCGGCGGGCGGGGCTCGGGACGAACTCGTACGACGTGCACCTGGGACCGTACCTCGCCGTGTACACCGAGGGCGCCCTCGACGCGCGCGCCGACAACCCCGTCGAGGAGTTCCGCATTCCGGAGGGCGGCGTGGTGCTCGTGCCGGGCCAGCTCTACCTCGGCGTCACGGAGGAGTACACCGAGACCCACGGCTTCGTGCCGTTCCTCGAGGGGAAGTCCAGCGTCGGTCGGCTGGGCATCGACATCCACTCCACCGCGGGCAAGGGGGACGAGGGGTTCTGCAACTACTGGACGCTCGAGATGAGCGTCAAGCTGCCGGTGCGCGTCTACGCCGGCATGCCGGTCGGGCAGCTGATCTACTTCGAGATCTCGGGGCCCGTGGCGCGGAGCTACGGGAACAAGCCCAGCGCGAAGTACCGCACCGTCTCCCGGCACCCGACCCCGTCGCGCATGTACCTCAACTTCGGGAAGCGCCCGACGCGCCCGCGGCGCTGACCGGTCGCGTCAGTCGGCCGGAGGTTCGGCCGGTCGGACGAGGAAGAACGCCGGGCGCCCGGGGCGGGCGCGGTCCCGCCGGCGGAGCGGATCGTGCGGCTCGCCCTCGGCTTCGGGGACGACCGTGACCGCGCCGAAGCCGAACCTCCGAAGGAGGTAGGCCTCGGCCGCCCGCAGCGTGGCGATCTCGTCCACCGCCGGCGCGAGCGGGGGCCCTTCGCTCCGCACCAACGGAGCGACGCGCTCGACGTACTTCGGGATCTCCCGGAGGTAGCCGCGGACCTCCGCGTGGGCCTGCGCGCGCTCCATGACCGGGCGGATCGCGAGCGGCGTCCCGGTCGCGCCCGCCTCGCGGACCCACGCCTCGACCTCGCGCTTCCAGGGCGCCGCGACGAAGAACACGACCTCACCGGGCGCCGTCCCCGAGCGCTCGAGCGTCGGCCGGAGCACGGCGCGGAGGTCATCCTCCACCCGATCCAGGTATTCCTCCCGGGCCTCGGCCGCCGGGGCGAGCGCGAACGCGTCGGGCTCGGGGAACGGCTCCACGGCGACGAGGCCGGGGAACCGCCCCTCCCCCAGCTCCTCGGCGAGGTGGGGCGTCACGATCGCGAGCAACACGGTCCAGGCCCGTCCGATCCGGTCGGTGAGGTCCCCCGGCGCGCCGCCGCGCGTGTAGAACCGGCGCAGGCGGGCCGGGATCGTGACGTAGACCTCCTCCGCGAAGGCCCGGACGTCCGCGGCGTCCATCGCCCGACGCGCCGCCTCCACGGACCGGTGGAACTGGGAGGCGAGCCAGGCCTCGAGCTCGGGCGGCCCGCGCCCGTCCCCTCGCGTCTCCCGAACGAGCCGCTCGACCTCGGCGAGCCGGGTCGCGGCGACGTCCACGTCCGCCGAGTCCCACTCCACGTCCGAGAGGGGGGCGGCGGTGCTGACGTAGTAGAGGCGCAGCGGATCCGGGCCCCACCGGCGCAGCGCGTCGCCGAGCGGAGGGACCCGGCCCTTCGAGGAGACCTCCTTCTTGGACAGCTTCGCCCCGGTCAAGCCCGTGGTCCAGCCGTTGACGAAGATACCGCGGGGCGCGAGCTCGGGCGGCTCGAGCCGCGCGTGCGTGTACAGGAAGACCGGGAAGTGGACGTTCTTGTGCTCCTTTCCGCCGATATTGATGTCGACCGGGTACCAGTACAGGAACTCCGCCCGGATCTCGTCGCGGAGCGCCGGGTCCACCGACGACTCCCCGGGACCCTGGCCCAGCAGGGCGTGGTCGAAGAACGCGTCGGTGAGCTGCGTCAGGCCGACCCGACCGCGCGCGACGAACCGACGGATCACGAAGTACGCCATGTAGAAGGTCGAGTCCGCGATCGGCTCCACGATCCAGCTCGGGTCGAACGGCAGGGCGGTGCCGAGCCAGGGCCCCTTCCGCGCGCAGGGCCGATCGTCGAACCAGTCGAGGATGCCCTGCAGCTCGCGGGCATACTCGGGGGGCCAGGTCGTCAGTCGGGCGAGCCGCTCCCGCGTCTCCTCCTTCCACTCCGGGTCCCCGTAGCGCAGGAACCACTGGTCGGAGAGCCGGCGGATCACGACCGTGTGGCCGTTGCGGCAGATCACCGGCTTCGAGAACTCCTGCAGCTCGAACGATCCGCCCCCACCCGCGATCAGGGCCGCGACGCGCTCGCGCGCCTCCCGCACCGGCACGCCCGAGAACGGCGGGACGACCATGCGGCCACGCACGTACTCGAGGCGGTAGAGCCGCTCGGACGCCTCGTCCACGTGGGCCCGGTCCGCGAGGCCGGTCGCCCCGACCGACCGGAGCGCGCGCTCCGCGGGCGTCCCGTCCCCCTCGAGCAGGGCCCGTTCGGAGGCCGTGAGCGCGCTCGGACCCTCGGTGGAGATCAGCACCGGGAACGCGCCCATCCGGGCGCGGACCTCGGGGTCGAGCTCGGCGACCGCCGCCGCGTCGGCCGGGGCGTGCGCCGGGACGCTCATGACCACCCCCGTGCCGATCGCGGGGTCCACCAGGAGACTCGTGAGGACCGGTACCGAGCGCTCCCGCAGCGGCACCGCGACCGACCTTCCGGTCAGGGACTCCGTGGGGACCGCGTGGCCGATGCGCCCGCCGTGTTGCTCGACCAGCCGCTCGGCCCCGGCCCGGGCGACGAGGTACTCGTCCGTGCCACGATGCCAGACCACGAGCTCGGACGCGGGGGCGACCCAGACGTTCGTGACCCCGTAGACGGTCTCCGGCCGGAGGGTCGCGGCGAGCAGGACCCGCCCGTCGTCCAGGCGGAACGGCACGAGCGTGTACCGGACGATCTCCGCGTCCCCACCGGTCGAGAGATCCGTCTCGGACGGATCGACCGCGAGGGGACCGCACACGGGGCAGACGGCCGAGTGGTAGTCCCCCTGGACGATCGCGCCCCGCGCCTTCAGCGTGCGCATCTGCCAGCCGATGAAGGCCCGGTAGTCGTCGTCGATCGTCGTGACGTACGTCGCCTCGTCGAACAGCGCGCCCATCGAGCGCAGGGTCTCGCAGTAGGATCGGCCCAGGAATCGCGCCGCATACGCCGGGTCCTCGAGCCGCCGTCGCTCGTCGTCCGGCACCCCGGCGTCGTCCAGCTGCTGCACGGTCGCCGGGTCCCGGTCGTGGACCTTGTGCGCCCAGCTCACCGCCGGGATCCCCGAGGCGTGGAGCCCGAACGGGAAGAGGACCGCGTGCCCGCGCGACCGGTGGTAGCGGTGCAGCGCGTCGAGGTAGGCGTATCCCCGCAAGTGGCCGACGTGCAGGAAGCCGCTCGCCCCCGGGTAGGCGTTGAGCGCGAAGAACTTCTCGCGTCCGGGCACGCGCCGGCCGTCAGCGAGCCCTGCGGCGGCCCACGCCGCCTGCCACTGACGGGCGCGTGCGGTGTCCATGGCGGCCATCGAGCGGGGCCGCTTATTGAACGGTTGCGCTCGAGCGCGGCCGAGCGCGCGCCGGTCGGAGGCCCGCGCGGGGGAAGCGCCTATAGTCGGGCGGGTCGCTCTACGGAGGCATGCGGATCATCGAGGTGTTCCACTCCGTCCAGGGCGAGGGCCCGCTCACGGGGGAACGGACCTCGTTCATCCGGACGGCCCGCTGCAATCTCCGCTGCGCCTGGTGCGACACCCCGTACTCGTTCGGACCCGGGGTCGAGCGGTCGATCCCGTCGCTGCTCGCGGAGGTGGCGCGTCACCGCACGCGGTTCGCCTGCCTCACCGGCGGGGAGCCGCTGCTCCAGTCCGAGTCGGTCGACCTGGTCCGGGCGCTCGCGGACCGGGAGCTCACGACCGTGATCGAGACGGGGGGCTCGCTCGACGTGCGCCCGTACCTCGGGATCCCGCACGTCATCCTCAGCGTGGACGTGAAGTGCCCGTCCTCGCGGATGGAGGCGAGGAACCGGTGGGCGAACCTCCCGCTCCTCCGGCCGACGGACGTCGTGAAGTTCGTGATCGCGGACCGGCGGGACTACCTCTACGCCCGACGGACCCTCCGCGCGCACCCGGTCCGGGCGCCGGTGGTCTTCCAGCCGGTCTGGGGGACGGACGCCGGCCGGCTCGCCGACTGGGTCCTCAAGGACCGCCTGAACGTGCGGGTGATGCTCCAGGAGCACAAGGTGCTCTGGGGCGACGTCCCGGGGCGGTAGCCCTCGCGACCCGGCCCGCCGGCCGGGGTAAGCTAATGAGGGGTCGGCCCTCGTTTGCCGTCTCGGCGATGGGAGCGAACGACTCGGCGGCGCGGCCGACGATCCAGGGGTCGGATTCCCCGTTCGGCAAGGCGCGCGGGATGGTGTTCCCGCGGATCGTGCTGGCCGGACACGGGGTGCTCCAGGAGCTCGGCACGACCTGCCGACAGTTCGACTTCGCGGAGACGGGCGCCGTGATCACCGGCCCGAAGACCGCGCTCCTCGCGGGCAACCGGGCGGTCGAGATCCTCCGACGGGAGGGATTCCAGACCGAGGCCGTGATCGCCGGCGAGTCCACCGAGGCGGAGGTCGAGCGCGTCTCGGCCGCGGTCCGCGCCCTCAACGCACGCTTCGTCGTCGCCGCCGGCGGCGGCAGCAAGATCGACATCACGAAGGTCGTGGCGCATCGGCTGCGCATCCCGTTCGTGAGCGTCCCCACCTCCGCGGCCCACGACGGCATCTCCTCGCCGCGCGCCTCCCTCCACGGGGCCGAGCGCACGAGCAGCATCGAGGCCGCGGTGCCCACGGGCATCGTCGCCGACACCGAGGTGATCGTGCAGGCGCCGTTCCGGCTCCTCGCCTCGGGCTGCGCGGACGTCATCTCGAACGTCACGGCGGTCCTCGACTGGTACCTCGCGGTCCGCCTGAAGAACGAGGAGTTCTCGAGCACGGCGGCGACCTTGAGCGAGTACGCGGCCCGGGAGATCATCGACCACGCCGCGGCGATCAAGCCGGGCCTCGAGGAGTCCGCGTGGATCGCGATCCGTCCGATGATCGTCGCGGGCATCGCGATGAGCGTCGCGGGCTCCTCGCGGCCGTGCTCTGGGAGCGAGCACCTGTTCAGCCACGCGCTCGACCGGGTGGCCGAGCACCCGGCGCTCCACGGCGAGCAGTGCGGCGTCGGGGCGATCATGATGATGTACCTGCACGGCGGCGACTGGCAGCGCGTGCAGTCCGCGCTGCGCACGATCGGCGCCCCGATCACGGCGCGCGAGCTCGGCGTGACCCCGGAGGAGGTCGTCCGCGCGCTGGTCCTGGCGCACACCCTCCGCCCGGAGCGCTACACGATCCTTGGCGACAACGGGCTCACGCGCGAGGCCGCGGAGCGGCTCGCGACGCGCACCGGGGTGATCGGCTAGCATGGCGGACATCACGCTCCTCTCGGTCGCCGAGGCCCACGAGGGGTTCGAGTTCATCTACCAGGGCGGCGCCCCCGTCTGCCGCACCTGCCCCTACCGGCACGCCTGCCTCACGCTGGACGTGGGGCGACGGTACGCGGTGAGCCACGTGCGTCCGGTCACGCACCCGTGCGCCCTGCAGGAGACCGATGCGCACGTGGTCGAGGTCCGGCCGGTCGCCCGCCCGCTGGTGGTCGAGGCCGCGAGCGCGGTGGTCGGGAGCTCGGTCGAGACCGGTCGGTATCCCTGCCGCCGGCTCGACTGCCCGAACTGGTGGATCTGCGCCGGACCGACCCTCCCCGCGAAGGCGCGGTTCCGCATCGAGCACGTCGACCCAGCGCCGGCGGAGTGCCGCATCGGCCGAACGCTCAAACGGGTGGACGCGGTCTAGGACCCGTGGCGGGGCTGTGGGGTAGCTACGGGGGCGAGGCATCCACCTCCCTCCGCTCTACTGGTCCATCCTTCGGGCTTTGGGAGCCCGGGACCCCGATTCAAATTCGGGCAGCCCCATCGGCGGTCGGCCGGTAGCGGGGGAGCGTCGTGCCGATCTCGATCAGCGCCGTCGTGGTCGCCCACGACCCGAGCCGGCGGGCGATGCTCCGCGACGCGGTCGCCTCGGCCGCCGGGGCGGACGAGGTCGTCGTCGTCCGCCCGTACGACGGGGCGATCGAGGGATGGGAGGGCCGCTACCGGGACGTGCGCACCACCGACCCGACGCTCGCGGGGAAGCAGGCGGACGGTGTCGAGGCCGCCCGGGGCGACGTCGTGGCGTTCCTCGACGACGACGACCTGTGGAAGCCCGAGAAGGTCGGGGTCCTCCGGGAGCGCTTCGCGGCGCGGCCCGAGCTCATCCTCCTGAACCACGCCTACGACATGATCGACGAGGCCGGCCGGCCGTTGGGGCCGGGGCGTCCCGCGAACGGGCGCTGGACGCTCTCCTCGAACCTCGCGGTGCGACGGGCGTGGGCCGCCGGGCGGACGGCGGTGCTGCGCGCGGCGGGATGGGAGGCGGACGAGACCTGGGTCCTGGTGGCCGATGTCGACCGGCCGGAGGGCGTCGAGGTCCTCGACCGGTCGCTCACCCTCTGGCGGTACCACGAGGCGAACGTCTCCCGCTCGCACCGCACGAGCGCCGCGGAGTTCCGCGCCGCCCACGCGCGGCTCTACGGGCGCTGGGTCCGCGCGGAGACGGCCATGCTCGGCTACGCCCGGTCGCAGCGGCTCCCCGAGACCTCGCCGCTCGTCGCCCGCCGCCGGCAGCGGCTCGCGGCCTTCACGTTCCTCGCGGCCCTCGAGGGCGACGCGGATCCCCGGGCCGCCGCGCGCGCGTTCCGCGCCACGCCGGGCGTCGATCCGGCGCTGCGCCGGCTCGCCGGGCTCGCGTCGCTGTCGCCCCGGCTCGCCC
>JASHWL010000001.1 GCA_030044105.1 Thermoplasmata archaeon | reverse complement strand
TGGCAGACCTCGCTGACCCGGAGGCCGGCGAAGGCCAGCACGTGGAGGATCGCGCTGTCGCGCGGCGAGTCCCGTACCGCCTCCAGCAGCCGGTGCATCTCCTCCTCCGAGAGGTAGCGCGGGAGCCGCTCGGGCCGGCGCGGCGGCTCGAGCTGGTCCGCGACCGCGAGGCCGAAGCTGCGAAAGAGGCAGGTGAGCCCGCGCACCGTCGTGTAGACCGAGTTCTTCGAGTAGTGCCGCTGGAGCACGAGGTACTCGCGGTACGACTCCAAGTCGCGGAGCGTGACCTCGTCGAGCGGCTTCTGGGCGAAGGTAAGGAACGTGCGGGCGATGTGCCCGTACTGCTTCACGGTGCACGGGCTCCGCTCCTGAGCCTGGAGCATCCGCTGGAAACGGCCGACCAGCTCGACCGTGCTGTAGGGCGCCGCCTCCGGCCCGGCGGCCGAGGGACCGGTCGGCGCCGAGGCGTGCGCGCGCGGGAGCCGCGTCGAGGCCATCGGACGGCGTCTGGCCGGGGTTCGGGTAATAATCGTATGGCCCCAGAGGAACCGCGACGTCCCGTCCGGGCTCAAATAGGCCGTCCGGGTTCGGCCCCCTCGTGCGCTGCTCGTCCTGCACCGGCGAGGCGGTGATCGACCAGCCGTACCGCGGGCGCCACGCCTGCTCCGCGCACTTTCGGCGGTCCGTCGTGGAGCGGACCCGCGCGGAACTGCGGCGACAACTGCCGCCGGGGCGCGCCGGGACCTACGCGGTGGCGCTATCGGGCGGCAAGGACTCCGCGGTCGCGCTCGCGCTGACGCGCGAGTACCTCCGGCCGATCCCGGGGACCCGCATCGTCGCGGTCAGCGTGGACGAGGGGATCGCGGGCTACCGGCCGGCGACCCTGCGGGCCGCCCGGGAGCTCACGGACCGGCTCGGGGTCGAGCACCGCGTGGTGCGGGCGGAGGAGGAGCTCGGGACGACGACGGACGGAGCCGCGCTCCGATTGGCCGGGACGGTGCCCTGCGCGTTCTGCGGCGTCTGGCGCCGGCGGCTCCTGAACCGCGCCGCGCGGGAGGCGGGCGCGCGGGCGCTCGTGCTCGGGTTCAACCTCGACGACCTCGCCCAGACCGTGCTCATGAACCTCGTCCGCGGGGACCTCGACCACCTGGTGCGGATGGCGCCCCACCGCACGCGGCAACCCGGGCTCATCCCGCGGCTCGCGCCGCTCGCGGCCGTCCCCGAACGCGAGGTCTACCTCTACGCCCGGCTCGCGGGCCTCCCGTTCGATCATGGCGAGTGCCCGCACGCCGGCCGCGCGGCACGGAACCTGTTCCGCGAGGTCGTCTGGCAGCTCGAGGAGGCGCAGCCCGGGACGCGCCAGTCGCTGCTCCGCACGCACGACGAGCTGGTCCGCCGTTGGCTGGCCGCCGAGGACCCCGGGGCCCCCGGACGCTGCCGCTCCTGTGGCGAGCCCGCGGGGGGAGACCTGTGCCGGGCCTGTGAGTACCTCCGGCTCGATCGGGCCGCCGCGGCGGCCTCGGAGGCGGCGTGAGCGGCGAGGAGCCGATCGACCCCGGCAGCGATCCCCGGGCGTCCGTCTCCCAGCGGGTCTTCGTCGTGGGCGCCGGGATCATGGGCAGCGGCATCGCGGCCCAGTGCGCGCTCGCGGGCTACCCCGTGACGCTCGAGGACGTCTCGGAGGAGCTCGCCCGGCGGGGCCTCGCGAACGCGACGCGGGCGCTGGAGCACGCGGCCTCCCGCGCGACCATCGGCGCGGGGGCGAAGGAGGCCGCGCTGGCGCGCATCGACCTCGCCATCGGCCTGCGGCGGGCGGACTCGGCCGAGATCGTGATCGAGGCGGCCCCGGAGAACCTGGCCCTGAAGCGCGCGGTCTTCCGCGAGCTCGAGGGTGCCGCGCGTCCGACGGCCCTGCTCGCCTCCAACACCTCCTCCCTCCCGATCACGGAGATCGGGCAGGAGCTCACGGACCCGGGGCGGCTGATCGGGATCCATTTCTTCAACCCGGTCCTGCAGATGCCGCTCGTCGAGCTGATCCCCGGGCACACGACCCGGCCCGAGGTCGTCGAGCGGGCGCGCGCGTTCTCGGAGAGCCTCGGGAAGACCGTGGTCTCCTCGCGCGACACCCCGGGGTTCGTGACGACCCGGGCGCTCGCGGTCGAGCTGAACGAGGCGGCGTGGATGCTCTACGAGGGCGTCGCGACCAAGGAGGACATCGACACGGCCTACCGGCTCGGGTTCCATCACCCGATGGGGCCGTTCCAGCTCGCCGACCTGGTCGGCATCGACACCGCGCTCGCGATCCTCGAGGTCCTGTGGGAGGGGTTCCGTGACCCCCGCTACCGCGCCTGCCCGATCTGGCGGACGATGGTCGCGGCGAAGAAGCTCGGCCGCAAGTCGGGCGAGGGGTTCTACGTCTACCCGCCGCGGGAGCCCGCCGCATGAGCTCGACGGCCGCGCTCGAGGACCTGATCATCCTGATCCTCGTCGCGCTGATCCCGGCGCTGCTCTACCTCAGCTGGGTCCGCCGGACCGAGCGGTTCCGCCAGAACGACTGGTCGTCGATCCTGAAGGCGTTCGCCTACGGCGCGTTCTTCGCCACGATCGTCGCCGCGATCCTCGAGCTCGTGCTCGTGAGCCTCGGGACCAGCCTCTCGGGGGTCCTCGTCGGCCCTGAGTTCGTCTTCCTGAACGGCAACTCGACCGCCGGCGCGTTCTTCCTCGTCCTGGTGATCGCGCCGTTCGTCGAGGAGGCGCTGAAGGGCTCGGGGGTCTACGTCTTCCGGGACCGGCTGCGGTCGGTCGCCGACGGACCGGTCTTCGGCGCCTCGGTCGGGCTCGGGTTCGGGTTCTTCGAGACCTTCCTCTACGGGCTCAGCGCCTTCCTCGTGGGCGGCCTGGTCGCGGGGATCGCCCTCATCCTGATCCGCAGCGTCTCGAGCGTCCTCCTGCACGGCAGCTCGACCGGGATGTTCGGCTACGGCTACGCCCGGAGCCGGTTCGGGGTGCCCGGTCCCGGGACCGGCTCGTACTACCTGGTCGCGGTCGCGATGCACTCGGGGTTCAACGCGCTCGCCTCGCTCGCGGCGATCGTCGCGATCTTCGGCATCACCGGCGTCGGCGTGAGCCTGGCGTCGTACTTCGCCCTCGTCGCGGCGATCGCCTTCGCCTTCGCGGCGATCGAGCACGTGCGCCACGTCATCGCGCTGTCGGAGTATCCCGCGCTGATGCCCGGCTCGAACCGGTTCCAGCCGGCCCGCCCCCGGTAGGGCCGGGATCAGCTGCCGGTCGGCGGGTCGGCCTGGCGCTTCCAGTCCGACTCCCCGATGTCGCGGTAGACGGTCGCCGCGTCGTCCGACCGGGGGGCGTCCCCGGTCTGGCCGACGTCGCGGATCCGGGCCTTCTTCATCAGCCAGTAGTGGATCCGCCAGGTCTTGCCGCGGGAGACGGTCGCGTCCTCCTCCTCGCTCGTCAGGAGGCCCTCCTCCTCCAGCTGGTAGAACCGGTCCCGGTCCTCGCTCGAGAGCTTGTTGTCGAGCACCGTGTCGTCGAGCCCGAAGTAGCCCAGCACCATGCGGGCCGTGGAGCGGGCCTCGGCGGGCGGCATCTTCCCGCGCGCGACGAGCGTCCGCTCGATCGCGCGCGTCAGCTCCGCTTCGGTGATCGACGCCATCCGCGCCTCAGAGGGCCACGCGTCGGCGGGGTAAATAGCCGACCGCGGCCCCGCGCCCGTCCACGGTGACGTATTACCCTCAAGATCGTGGCGCGCAGCGTGAGCGCCCCCGTGGAGTTCGCCCCGTCCGACGCCGCCCTCGCCGTGGCGCGCCGCGCCGCGGAGCGGGGCCTCTGCCCCGAATGCTTCGGACGCCAGTTCGGGCGCCTCGGCCACGGGCTCTCGAACCCCGAGCGGGCCCAACGGATCGCCGCCGCCGCGGGGCTCCCGCCGCCGGCGGAGGTCGCCGGGTGCCCCGTCTGCGGCGGTACGTTCGCCCGGCTCGAGGTGTGGGTCGATCGGTGCCGGCGCGCCGGCGACGGCTGGGAGTGGCACCGCTTCACGTGCGGCTCGCGCTGGGACCCGGAGCGCCTCGCGGCCGAGGAGGCGCTCTGGCTCGAGATCGGCACCGAGTGGGGCGAGAGCCTCCGCGCCGCGTTCAACCGGGAGCTCGGCAAGCGGCTCGAGGCGACGACCGGCGCGCTCGGCGGTCCGGACCGCCCCGACCTGGTGTTCCTCGCGGACCTGCCGGTCGGCCGGGTCGCGACGACGGTGCTTCCGCTCACGCTCCGGGGCCGGTACCGCAAGCTCGATCGCACCCTCCCCCAGACGCGGTGGCCCTGCCGCC
Organism: Thermoplasmata archaeon; assembly: GCA_030044105.1. Classification (GTDB taxonomy): domain Archaea; phylum Thermoplasmatota; class Thermoplasmata; order Lutacidiplasmatales; family UBA184; genus Lutacidiplasma. Next base: position 409 of record JASHWL010000001.1, on the reverse strand, counting down.
GATGCCGGGGGCGCGGGTGCACGACCTGCGGGGGCACCGGCAAGACCTACGCGGAGAGCGTCGAGGAACTGATCGCGGCGCCGCTGCTCGCCCGCACGGGCGGGGAGGGCAGCCGGTTCCACGGGATGGGCCGGGAGGACATCGACGCCCGGATGCTCGGGCGGGGCCGGCCCTTCGTCCTCGAGATCCTGCGGCCGCGGCGACGGACCGTGGACCTCGCCGAGATCGCCTCCGAGATCGCCCGCACGGCGGCCGGGCGGGTCGAGGTCGAGCGGCTCGCCCTCGCGGACCCCGCCGAGATCGTGCGGGTGAAGGAGGCCGCCCCCGAGAAGAGCTACCGCGTCGGCGTGATCGGATCGGTCCCCGTGGCAAAGGTTAATGAGGCCCTCGACCTCGCGCTCGGCCGAGC
>JASHWL010000164.1 GCA_030044105.1 Thermoplasmata archaeon | reverse complement strand
GAGCTCCTGCGGCTCCTACTGCGCCATCCCGGGGTCGAGGTGATCCAGGTGACCTCGGACTCGATGGCCGGAAAGCCGGTCGGTCGCGCGCATCCGAACCTGCGGCGAGCGACCGACCTCGTCTTCGCGCCGCACGCCGCGCGGCACGCCGCCGACGTCACATTCCTCGCGACGCCGCACGGAGAGTCGATGGACGTCGTCCCTCCGCTCCTCGCGAGCGGCGGGATCGTGGTCGATCTCTCCGCGGACTACCGGCTGCGGGACGCTGCGGCGTATCCCCAGTACTATGGTCGGGAGCATCCGCACCCGGAGCTCCTCGCCTCGGCCGTCTACGGACTGCCCGAACTGCATCGCGACGCCCTGCGCACGGCCGACCTGATCGCGGTGCCGGGCTGCATCGCGACCGCCGCGACGCTGGCGCTCCATCCGCTCGCGCGCTCGGGCCTGCTCGCCGACGGGCCGGTCGTGGTCGACGCGAAGAGCGGCTCCTCCGCGAGCGGTCGGGAGGTCGCGGTCGCGGGCTCCCACGCCGAGCGGTCGGGCGTGATGCGGGCCTACGCGCTCACCGGCCACCGCCACACCGCCGAGATCGAGCAGGAGACGGGGCTCCGGGTCGCGCTTTCCTGCCACGCGGTCGACCCGGTCCGGGGGGTCCTCGCGACGTGCCACACCCCGACCTCGCGGCGCGTCGAGACCAAGGAGCTCTGGCAGGCGTACCGCACGGCCTACGCGCACGAGCCGTTCGTCCGGGTGGTCCACGAGGCGGAGGGCGTGTTCCGCGAGCCCGAGCCGAAGTGGCTCGCCGGCACGAACTACTGCGAGGTCGGGTTCGCGGCCGACGATCGGCTGCCCCGCGTCGTCGCGCTCGGCGCGCTCGACAACCTGGTGAAGGGCGCGGCCGGGAACGCGGTGCAGAGCCTCAACGTCCGGCTCGGGCTGCCCGAGACGACGGCGCTCGACTTCCTCGGCCTCCACCCTCTCTGAGCCCGTCCATGACGCTCGTCGTGAAGGTCGGGGGCGCCGCCGGCAACTCCCTCGATCCCGTCCTCGCCGATCTCGCCGGCCGCCGGGACGTCGTCCTCGTGCACGGAGGGTCGGACCGCGTCGACCAGCTCGGCGCCGCGATGCAGCGACCGTCCGAGTACCTCACCTCGCCGAGCGGCGTGGTCTCGCGCCGGAGCGATCCGGCTCACCTGGAGGTCGTCATCCTCGCCCTCGCCGGCGGCGTCCAGACCGACCTGGTCGCCGCGCTCGCGCGCCGCGGCGTGCGCGCGCTCGGGCTCTCGGGCGTCGACGGGGGTCTCCTCCGGGCGAAGCGCAAGGAGGGGACGCGCGCGGTGGTCGACGGCCGGGTGGTCCGCGTGACCGACGATTGGTCGGGCTCGATCGAGTGGGTCGACGCCGACCTGCTGCGGGCCGTGCTCGGCCTCGGGCTCCTGCCCGTGGTCGGTCCGCCCGCGATCACGGGCGCCGGGGAGATCGTGAACGTCGACGCGGACCGCGTGGCGGCCCGGGTCGCGGGCGCCCTGGGCGCCGAAGCGCTGGTGCTCCTCACCAACGTCCCCGGTCTGCTGCGGGACCGGTCGGATCCGGCCTCGGTGATCCCCCGGGTGGACCGGGCGGAGATCGAGGCCGTCCTCCCGGTCGCCGAGGGGCGCATGCGGAAGAAGGTCCTGGCGGCCCGGGACGCGCTCGACGCCGGAGTGGGGCGCGTCGTGATCGCGCCCTCGACCGTGGACGCGCCCATCACCGGGGCGCTCGCGGGCCGGGGGACGGTGATCCAGTGATCGAGCCGGCGCCCCCCGCGGGGCCGGAGTTCGGCGAGCGCGCCGGTCGCCTCTCGATCGTCCGCGCCGAGGGCGCGCACCTGTACGACGATCGGGGCCGCCGGTTCGTCGACCTCGGCGCGACGCACGGCGCCGGCAGCCTCGGGGCCGCCCATCCGGCGGTCGCAGCCGCGGTGGCCGGCCAGGCCCGCGAGCTCCTGTACCTCGGGAGCGGCTACCGCACGCCGGTCCGGACCCGGTTCTTGGCCGCGCTGCTGGCCCGTCTGCCGCCCCGGTTCGGCCGCGCCTTCCTCTCGAACTCGGGCACCGAGGCGGTCGAGGCGGCGATCAAGATCGCGCGGGGCGCGACCGGGCGGACGAAAGTGGTCGCCGCGATGCGCGGGTTCCACGGGCGGACGCTCGGGGCGCTGAGCGCGACCTGGCGACGCGAGCTCCGCGAGCCGTTCGAGCCCCTCGTGCCCGGCTTCGAGCACGTGCCGTTCAACGATCCCGGCGCGCTGCGTGCCAGCGTCGGGAGCGACACCGCGCTGATCCTCCTCGAGCCCGTCCAGGGCGAGGGCGGGGTCCACGTGGCGACCGCGGAGTACCTCGCGGCGGCGCGGGAGGCCGCGGACCGGTCCGGTGCGTTGCTGGCGTTCGACGAGGTCCAGACGGGCATCGCGCGCACCGGCCGCCTCTTCGCCTTCCAGCGGTGGGGCGTCGAGCCGGACGTGCTGGTCCTCGCGAAGTCGCTCGCCGGCGGCGTGCCGATCGGGGCCACGGTCACCTCGCCGGAGGTGGAAGCGCGGTTCCGCGGCTCGCATCATTCGACCTTCGGCGGCAACCCGCTCGCCTGCGCGGCCGGGATCGCGGCGCTCGAGGTCGTGGAGCGGGAGCGGCTCGCCGAGCGCGCGGAGCGGCTCGGCGCCGTCGCGCGGCAGGTGCTCGCGGATCTCCCGCCCGAACGCGTCCGCGAGGTCCGGGGGCTCGGGCTCCTGCTGGGGATCGAACTGCGCGAGAAGGTCGCGCCGTACCTCGCCGCGCTCGAGGAGCGCGGGTTCCTCGCGATCCCGGCCGGCGCGACGGTGCTCCGGCTCCTCCCGCCGCTCCTCATCGCGGAGGACGACTGGGCGGCCGGTCTCGAGGCGATCCGGGAGGTCGTGGGTCGTGGAGCCCGCTGAGGTACTGCGTCGCCTGGTGGCGCGCTACAGCCCCTCGGGTCGGGAGCGCGCCGCCGTGCGCGAGTTCGTCACGCTCGCCCGACGTCTCGGGTATCGCGCGTCCGTGGACGGGGCCGGGAACGGCCTCGCCCGGCGCGGACGGGGGCGTCCCCGCATCCTCTTCCTCGGGCACATCGACACCGTCGAGGGGCGCCGGCCGGTCCGGCGCGCGGGGGGCCGCGTGCGCGGCCGGGGCTCGGTCGATGCGAAGGGCGCGCTCGTCGCCGCCCTCGCCGC
>JASHWL010000163.1 GCA_030044105.1 Thermoplasmata archaeon | reverse complement strand
GTACTCGACATATGTCGCCACCGTTCGGAATCCGAGCCGCTCGAGGCGGGCCCGGAGCCTCGGGGAATCGGCCGTGATCGTCGTGTGCGTGTCGGGGCCGGCGAACTCCCGCGATCTCGCGAACGCGACCACGGCGGAGGCCGCGCCCCGGCCCCGCGCCCCGGGCTGGGTGGAGACCGCGTAGATCCCGGCCGTGTCGGCGTGACGATAGACCAGCGCCGCCGCGACCACTCTGGAGGAGTCCTCGGCCACCACCGCGCGCAGCCGTTCTCCGGGGTTCGGGTGCGCGAAGAGCACGTCCAGGGCGGTCCGGAACTCCGGTCGTTCGCGCTCCCCGGTCCAGAACGCCGCGAGAAGGTCGAGCTCTGAGGCCCGCGCCTCGCGCACGACCTCCGGACCGGGGACCGGCCCGGCAGGTTCTCTGGCCGCGAGAAACTCGAGCGACGCGGACCGCGGGCGGAGGCCGAGCGAGCGCAGTCCCCGGTCGAGCGGCGTCGGGACCGGCGGCCGAACGCGGACGGTGGGTCGGATCGCCCGCTGGAAGTAGTGATCGAGCACCCGCTCGAAGAACGCGGTCTGCCGCTCCGGCGCGACGGCGTGGACCTCGACGAAATTGAATCGGGGCGACGGGAGCTTCTCGTGGGTGACGAGGGTCGCGCCCGCGATGCTCAGCGCGAACCCCCCCAGCGCGAGCACGAAGCGTCGTTCGTTCTCGACGGCGCGCGCTCCGAGGGTCTCGGACGCAGCGGAACCCACGCCCGAGGGAGTCCTCCGGACATAAGTGGCCTCCGGAGCGCCGGGTCTCTCCGAGCCGTTATAGCAGGGGCCCGGCTGCGCGCGACCGTCCGGGTCCCCGATGACCGAGCGCAGGAGCCGACGCCTCGCCTCCGTGGCCGTCCTCGGCGGCGGCAACATGGGCAGCGGCATCGCCCAGGCGTGCGCGCAGGCCGGCCTCACCGTCCGCGTGCGCGACGTGGACGCCCCCGCGATCGAGCGCGGGCGCGGGTTGATGGAGAAGATGCTCGCGGGCGCCGTCGAACGTCGCAAGATGACCGCGGCGCAGCGCGACGAGGTGCTGGGCCGGGTCACGTTCTCCACGGACCTCGGCGCAACGGTGCCCGGCGCGGATCTCGTCATCGAGGCCGTGTTCGAGGAGGAGGCGGTCAAGCGCGAGCTGTTCCGCGCGGTCGCGCCGCTCGTGGAGCCGGACGCGATCGTGGCCACCAACACCTCCTCGCTGTCCGTCTCCCGTCTCGCCGAGGGATTCCCGCGTCCGGAGCGGTTCGCCGGCCTCCACTTCTTCTATCCGGCCGCGATCAACAAGCTGGTCGAGGTCATCGCCGGTCGGTCGACCGACCCGGCCACGCTGGACGAGCTCGAGCGCTTCGTCTATCGGCTGCGCAAGATCCCGATCCGCACGGCGGACGCGGCGGGTTTCTGCGTGAACCGGTTCTTCGTCCCGTACCTGAACGAGGCGGCGCGGCTCGCCGAGGAGGAGGTCGCGAGCCTCGCGACGATTGAGGAGGTGGGGCGCGAGCTCTTCGGGGCGACGCTGGGGCCGTTCGAGCTGATGAACGTGACCGGCATCCCGATCGCGTTCCACGCCGAGACTTCGCTCTTCCGGGCGTTCGGACCCGCGTACGCCCCCGCGAAGAGGCTCGAAGAGCAGTTCCGCGCCGGACGCCCGTGGGACTGGAAGTCCTCCGAGGTGGATCCCGCGCGGAAGGCCGTCGTTCGAGCCCGGTTCCTGGGCCTCACGATCGGCATCGCGACCCGTCTGGTCGAGGAAGGGGTCGCGACGCCCGAGGCGACCGATCGGGGCGCGACCGTGGGTCTCCGCCGGCGCTGGGGCCCGTTCGCGCAGCTCTCCGAGGTGGGACTCGCCGAGGGGCTGGAGCTCGCCGAGGGCTACGCCCGCGCCTGGCCCGGGAACTTTCCGGTCTCGGCGCAGTTGCGGGAGCGCGTCGGGCGAGGCGAGCGCCGCTGGCCGCTCCGCCTGGTCCGGATCGAGCAGGAAGGCTCGGTCGCGTGGGTGCTGCTCGACCGACCCGAGGTGCTCAACTCCCTGAACACCGAGCTGCTGGGTCAGCTCGACGCCACCTTCCGCGAGCTCGAGGGAACGCCGGGGGTGCGGGCCGTCGTGCTCGCCGGCTCTTCCCCCGTGTTCGCGGCGGGCGCGGACATCGAGGAGATGCGGGGGAAGAGCCACGCCGAGGGCGTGGAGTTCGGGTTCCTCGGCCAGCGGGCCGCAGAGCGGATCGAGCGCTTCCCCGCGCCGGTGGTCGCGCTGGTCGAGGGGTACGCTCTCGGCGGGGGGCTCGAGATCGCCCTCGCGGCGGACTTCATCGTGGCCGCGGAGGGCGCCGTGCTCGGGCTTCCCGAGGTCGGGCTGGGGATCCACCCCGGTATGGGTGGGGCGACCCGTCTCACGCGGCTCATCGGACGGGCGCGCACGAAGATGCTGGTCTTCACGGGGGCCCGGGTGAGCGCCGAGGAGGCGTATCGCCTCGGGTTCGTCGCGCGGCTGGTGCCGGCCGAGACGGCGCGCGACGAGGCGCGCGCGCTGGCCGAGACGATCGCGGGGAACGCCCCCCTCGCGGTGCGCTGGGTCAAGCAGGTGATCGATCGCGGCGCGGACGCGTCGACGGCGACCGCGCTCCACCTCGAGGCGGAGTCCGCCGGGCACACGTTCGCGACGAGCGACCGGACCGAGGGGATGACCGCATTCCACGAGCGCCGCAAGCCCCGGTTCGAGGGCAAGTAGGGGCGGGCCGCTCTAGCCGCCGCCCGCGACGAACGCGCGGTACTGGTCCGAGCTCAGGAGGTCCTCGGACGGTACCGGCTCCGACAGCTTCAGACGGAAGATCCAGCCCTTCCCGTACGGGTCCTGGTTGACGAGTTCGGGATGGGCCTTCAGCTCGGGGTTCACCTCGGACACCGAGCCGGCCGCCGGGGCGTAGACGTCCGCGACGGTTTTGACCGACTCGAGCACCAGCACGCTCGCCCCGCGCGCGACAGTCTTCCCCTGGGCCGCCGGGTCGACGAACACGATGTCGGTGAGCTCGGACTGCGCGTGGTCCGTGATCCCGATCGTGGCCACGTCCCCCTCGACGCGGACCCACTCGTGGCTCTTGGTGTAGCGCAGCTCCGGCGGGATGGTGCCCTCGGTCACGTCCCCGACTCCCACTCGTGCGCGTACTTCACCTGTGCTGGCGTCGGGACATCGATCCGCGCCCCGAGCGACGGCAGGGCCGCGACGGCCACGGAGCGGTCGAGCTCGCGGGGCACCGGGTGGACCCGGGCCTCCATGGTGAGCCCGTGCTTCGCGAGGTGCTCCGCGCTCAGCGCCTGCAGCGCGAACGACAGGTCCATCACCTCCACGGGATGGCCCTGGCCCGCGGCGAGGTTGATCAGTCGGCCCTCACCCAGCAGGTACGCTCGGCGCCCGTCCGCGAACCGGTACTCCTCGACGTTCCGGCGCGCCGTTCGGTGCGACACGGCGAGCCCCTCCAGATCCTTCCGCGAGACCTCCACATCGAAGTGCCCGGAGTTCGCGAGGAGACATCCGTCCTTGAGCACACGAAAGTGCTCGGCCCGTACCACGTCGGTGCTCCCCGTGACCGTGACGATCAGGTCCGCCTCCCGGGCCGCATCGAGCATCGGCAGGACCCGAAAACCGTCGAAGCGCGCCTCGAGTCCCCGGACCGGGTCGATCTCGGTGACCACCACGTCGCCTCCGAGGCCGCGGAGACGCGCCGCGACGCCCTTGCCGCACCATCCGTACCCCGCCACGACGCAGACGCGACCCGCGATGAGCAGGTTCGTCGCGGAGAGGATGCCGTCCAGCGTGGACTGGCCGGTGCCGTACCGGTTGTCGAAAAGGTGCTTCATGTCGGCGTCGTTGACGTCGATCGCCGGCCACAGGAGTCGATGGTCCCGCTCGAGGGCGCGGAGCCGGATGACCCCCGTAGTGGTCTCCTCGGTCGAGCCTCGGATCTTGCCGCGGTCGGCCCGCTTCTCGTGGACGAGGGCGACGAGGTCCGCCCCATCGTCGATGATGATGTCCGGGTCCGCATCCAGCATCGCGCGCACGCCCGCTCGATACTCGGAGACCGACTCGCCCTTCTTCGCACGCGTGTCGATGCCGGCGTCGTGGAGCACGGCCACGGCGTCGTCGTCGGTCGAGAGGGGATTCCCGGCCGCCAGGCGCACGTCGGCCCCCCCGGCGGCCAAGGTGAGCGCGAGCGCTGCGGTCTTGGACTCCACGTGCAGGACCGCCGAGATCGTCAGGGAGCGGAAGGGTCGCTCGCGCTCGAACCGCTCGCGGATGCCCTCGAGCACGGGCATGTGGGACCGCGCCCACTCCACCTTGAGCCGGCCGGCTTCGAGATCGCCGACGGCTTCCACGAGCGTCGGAGACGGGCCCGGCCTTAAAGGGTTCGTCGCGCCGGGCCGCGGCGCCTCTGTCTCCGACCGGGTCTACTGGGTCACGGCCCCGCAGAAGGGGCAGACCAGGTACTCGGGCGGGATCTCCTTACCGCAGCTCGGGCATGGCTTCAGTCCGCCGGTCGCGGCCGCCCCAGTGGCGGGCGGCGGGGCGGCGGGTCCGGCCGACGACAGGGGAGCGGCCGCCGGGGGCGGCGGAGGAGCCGCCACGGCGCCGGCGCCACCCTTCGGTGGTGTGCCTCCCGCGGGCGGTGGCGCGGCAGCGACCTCGGAACCGGCGGGCGGCTGGCTCATGCCCGCGCGCGGGGCGCCCTGGGCCTGCTGCGCCTTCCACTGGCTGAACGGCACGTACGTCGGCTGGCGCTTCCACCAGTCCCAGAACGCGCTCTCGGTGTAGTTGTCGCCGAGCTCCTTCTTCGCCTCCGTCCGGAAGCGTTCGGTGAAGTCGGCGTACGCCTGGCGTTCGGGGTCCGACTCGCCCTCGCCGGGCTTCCCCAGGAGCTGCGCGCCGCACTCCGGACAGAACTGCGAGTTCGCGGGGATCGTCGACGAGCACCGACTGCACCGCACGAGGTCGCTCTCGAACTCGGCACCGCAGTGCGGACAGACGGTCGCGTCCTCCGGGATGAGCTCACCGCACTCGCCGCACTCGACCAGCTTGCCCGCGGCCTGCCGCCGGAAGAGCAGCAGGACGGCGACGATCGCGACCACGATCACCGCCGCGATGACGAGCCAGAGCCAGAGCGGGAGGCCGAGGAACTTCTCGTAGAGGAAGCCGGTCGTCGTCGTGGTGGACGGGACCGCGTAGGTGCCGGGCATCTGCACGGTGACCGTCGCGGAGTTGTACGTGGCGCTCACCGACAGGTAGTAGGTGGTCCCGGGCGAGAGCCGTCCGGTCAGGGTGAACCACGCGACCTCGAAGGCGCCGGGGTAGGACGAGCCCTCGCCGATCGTCACCGTCTGGCCGCCGCCGACCGGCGTGGCGATGATGTAGATCGTGGCCGGCTGCGAGCCGTTGTAGGCGATGTGGCCCGTCGTCAGGTAGCTGTTGCTCAGGTCGAGGGGACTCGTGGGCGGCACGATGCCGGAGAGATGGATCTGCGACGGCGCGATGACGACCGCAGGGACCGCGCTCGACGTGTTGCCGCCGAACGCCGGCAGACCGTAGTTCCACGAGATCGCCACGAAGAAGTCGTGGTCGAAGGTACCGCCCAGGCCCGTGACGGTGTCGTTGATGACCCATGTCAGGTTGAACGTGTACGACTGACCCGGCGCGTTGAGGTTGAGGTCGTTGTCCGAGGTCGAGTTCAGGACCTTCGACTTGGAGCTCGAGTTCCAGAACAGCGTGGCGTTGACGTTGAAGATCCGCGCCGTGCCCTCGTCCGTGAGCGTGATCTCGACGCCGAGCTGCTGGCCCTCCCGCACCGTCGCGTTCGCCACGGCGGTCCCGTTCGCCAGGATGACCGGCACCCCGGTGGCGACGGACACGTAGTAGCCCGAGATCGCGGTCGTGGGTTGGATGTCCGGGAGGCCCCAGTCGGGGGAGAGGTACGCGAAGCCGTCGGGGTACGGGAGCACCGACGCCGACACCCAGGCCGGCGCGAGCGTGGAGCCGGGGATCGTGATCTCGACATTGTAGGAGCCGAGGAAGTTTCCGCCGGGCAGCGACACGCCCGTGATCTGGGCGGACGCGAGGAGCAGCCAAGCCTGGCCCGCGACCGTCGAGGTGCCGTAGGCCGGCACGCCGTGCAGTCCGTCCCAGTAGTTCACGTAGCCCCAGATGGCCGGGCTCGCGGTCGCGAGGTCGTTCGCCGCGTTCGCGGTCGCGTTGTTGGCCTGATCGTCGGGGTAGGCGTACTCCGGCGTGAGCTGCGCCCCGGAGACGTAGATCGACTCCTCGCCCTCGAGATCGAACTGCGCCCAGCGGTAGAGGATCACCTGGCTGGT
>JASHWL010000162.1 GCA_030044105.1 Thermoplasmata archaeon | reverse complement strand
ACGTCGAGCTCGCGCGCGAGCAGGCGCGCGTCGTCCCCGAACGTCTCGTAGAAATCGCCGACCCGGAACAGCACGAGATGCCCCGGATAGCGGGCCCGGACGCCCTCGTACTGCTCGATCAGCGGCGTCGTCGCGGGCGCGGCGGGCATCGGAGGCGGAGGAATCGGGGCGCGGCAGATAAGCACGAACCCGAGGGGAAGGAACGCTGAGGGGGAGATTTGAACTCCCGTGGCGAACCGCCACCAGCTTTCAAGGCTGGCGCCTTTCCGGGCTAGGCTACCTCAGCGCGCGGTGGGAGCCGCGCACGTCAGGATAAACCCTCGGTCCCGCCCGGTACCCCCGGAGGCGAATGCAGGTGCCGGGAGACCCGCGCCGGGACCTTCCGGTCCCGCCGTTTCGAACCCGGGTGGTCAGCTTGGAGGGCTGACATCCTACCGCTAGATTACACCTGCACGACCGTCCGGGGGCAGCCCGGTCGACCGCGCCCCGCGGTTATGGCTTTGTGGGTTGGTTCGCATGGCGCGCGGGCGCCGAGAGCTCGAGCAGCGCGACCCGCTCGAGCACCAACCCCTCCCACGCGGACCGGGGGACGGCGTCCCGCTCCGAGGGCCCGATGCCGAGGCGGTCCAGGGTGGCCTCGTCCGGCGCGCGCGGGTAGACGGCCGGGTCCTCGACCAGCGCGAACCGCTCCAGCAGCGCGCGGAGGTCCCGCGGCCGCTCGGCGACGAGGACGAACTCCTCGGTCGTCGGCCGGACGCCGACCTTCTCGATCGCCCGGGGCAGCTGGTCGTCGCCCGCGACGTAGAGCGCGAGCTCGGCGCCCCGGTCCCGCAGCCGGTTCTCGCCCCGGCCCCGGGAGCGCCCGAGGTGCGCCCAGGCCGAGTACAGGTGCCGCTCCCCCGCGATCGACCCGGCGTCGAAGAGCGCGACCAGCGCGTCCGAGCCCTGGGCGAGCTCGCGGATCGTCCGCACGATCGCGCCGACCGACGGCGCGTCCGGCGCCTTCCGACGCGCCCCGACCGCCTGCAGGGTCCGTTCGCTCGCCGGGGGAAGGGGGGCCACGGATCTCACTCCCGCATGAACCGGACGAACTCCTCCTTCGTCCGGGGCTGCAGCACGTAGTTCTCCGCGCGCTCGCGGCCGATCGTCGAGGTCGGGGTCGAGCCGTAGTCGTGACCGGGGAGGACGACCAGCGCGTCGTCGAGCGCGAGCAGCCGGTGGTGGAGGCTGTCGTACATCGCCGCGGGGTCGCCGCCCGGGAGATCGGTACGGCCGCACTCGCCGACGAACAGCGTGTCCCCCGTCGCGACGTTGCCCGCGAACACGTAGAGCACGCTGTCCGGCGTGTGCCCCGGCGTGTGCACCACCTCGAAGGAGAGGCGGCCGGCGGCGAGCGCGTCGCCATCCTCGACACCGAGGTCGCTCCGGTACGGCGCGACCTTGTGTGCCACGATCTTCGCCCCGGTCCGGGCCCGGACCTCGTCGTTGCCGACGATGTGGTCGGTGTGGCTGTGGGTGTTGAGGATGTACCGGACCTTGACCCCCCGCTCGTCGATCGCGCGGAGCACCGGGTCGAGGCCGTACGACGGGTCGATGACGACGCCCTGCCCGCCCTCCTCGTCCGCGATGAGGTAGGTGAAGTTGAGGTAGGGGCCGATGCGGAACTGGTCGAGCAGCACGGCGCGGCCGAGCGGCCCGCCCTATTTGACCGTCGAGCCGGTCCCGATCACGGCGGGGCGCTCTCGGTGGAGCTCACCCGCCGACCGGTCACGGCGTCGAGGACGACGCGCCCCTCCGCGCCCTCCGCGTACCAGAACGGCACATGCAGGAGCACGAGCGGCGCCAGACGGAAATCATCGATCGCGGGGAGCACCCGACGCGTCTCGATGACCAGCGCGCCGCCATGCTGCTCCGTGTGCTCCACGTCGATCGTGTGGTGGCGCCGGATCGCCTCGGTGGCGAGCGCGGTGGCCACGCCCGGCCCGAGCTGCGGGGTCAGGCGCTGGTGGGGGCCCTCGATCTCGTCGATGAGCTCCCGGTCCCCGTCCTCCCAGAACTCGACGCGCCGGGAGACCGCGTTGACCGCGACCACGCGCAGCACGACCGGGCCGGGCCCGCCGTGGGCGGAGGTCGGCCGGATCCGGTACGCGCCGACCCAGAACGGCACGAGCCGCAGGGTGTAGCGCGGGCCCTCGATCCCGGCGAGCGTCTGCGCCTCGGAGCGCCCGATCCGCGGGCGCACCACGCGCTCCCCCTCGGGGACGACGGTCGTCGGCACGTCGAGCGAGAGCTCGCCGTCCGGTGCGTCGCGGGACGCGGCGCCGGCCGGCGAGGGGAGCAGGAGCTCGCCGAGCGCGGGTCCGAGGGTCGCCGGCGAGATCACCTCGATGCCCCGGTCCGCGGCCAGCTGCCGGGCGGTCTCTCCCGGCTCGTCGTCGTAGACGATGGTCCGGTGGATCGTGTCCGAGGGGAACCACCCTTCGACCTCCGCCGGCGAGCGGCTGGCCCGGGCCAGCAGCACGGACCGGTGATCGGCCGCCCGGACGGCGAGCGTCGCCTGGGGTCGGGCCTCGAGGCGGTAGCCCGCGGCCTCGAGCAGGCGCCCGAGCGCGGAGGTGCGGGGGCCCGGGGGGCTCATGGTGGCGCGTGCGGGCGCCCGGGATAAGTGGGTTCCGTTCGTGGCGCAGCGCCCTGCGGCCGACCCGAGGAAAATGCTCATCTTCCGGCGCCCGGACCCCGAGGCGATGGGGCGGTACTGGCTCGGCTGCTCCGGGTGGGCGTACGACGACTGGGCCGGTCCGTTCTACCCGCCCGGGACGCCGCCCGCGGAGTACCTCGAGCGGTACGCCCGGGTCTTCCGGACCGTCGAGGTCGACTCGAGCTTCTATCGGGCCCCGTCCCCGTTCCTGCTGCGTCGCTGGGTCGACCGGACCCCGCCCGGGTTCCGGTTCGCCCTGAAGGTCCCGCGCGACGTGACGCACGAGCCGGACGAACCGAAGGGGGACGCGGTCCTCGCGGGCTTCCTGCGGTCGCTCGACCCGATGCGGTCGGCCGGGAAGCTGGCGGCGGTCGTGCTGCAGTTCCCTGCGTCCTTTCGGGCGCCCGCCGGCGCGCCGCGATTGGAGCACCTGCTGGGATCGGTTCCCGTCGAGCTCCCGCTCGCGGTCGAGCTCCGGCACGGCTCGTGGTGGGTCCCGGCGACCCGGGCCGCGCTCGACGCGCGGGGCGCCGCGCTCGTCTGGTCCGTCGTGCCCGGCACCGAGCCGCCGGCTTGGGTGACCGGCCCGTTCGTCTACGCCCGGTTCGTCGGCGACCGCGCGTTGACCACGTTCGACCGCGTCCAGCGGGACCGGAGCGCCGACATCGCGCGGATGCGCTCCCGCTTCGAGGACGAGGCGCGGTCGGCCGACCCCGTGTACGCCTACGCGAACAACCACTTCATGGGCTACGGACCCGGCACGACCGCGGCGGTGGCGGCCGCGCTCGGGGAACCGGTCCCGGACCTGACCCGGGCCGCGCGGGACGCGGGCCAGCGGACCCTGGGCGGCGGCGAGCCGCCGACCTGACGAGGGCAAACTTTTAGCCGCGGCTCCTTCCCACATTCCTCGCCGATGGGCGATGCGATCACGCTCCGGGTCGCCGAGGCCTTCCAGCAGGACATCGGCCTCGGCACCGCCCGCCTCGACGTGCAGACGCGCCAGCGCCTGAAAGTCGGGCTCGGCGACGTCATCGAGGTCCGGGGGCGCAAGGCGACCCCCGCGATCGTGAGCCGGGCGCAGGCCGACGACGAGGGGAAGGGCCTCCTCCGGATCGAGGCCGTGGTCCGCCGCAACGCCGGGGTCAGCATCGGCGACCGCGTGCAGGTCCAGCGCGTCGACTGCCCGAGCGCCGACTCGGTCACGATCGCGCCGATCTACGCCGGGAGCGCGCGGATGGACCTGGGGCCGGGGCTCGAGAGCTTCGTCGCGAAGGCGCTCGCGCGCCGGCCGTTCGTCCGCGGCGACGTCTTCGTGATCCCGGGCGTGTTCCTGATGGGCGGCTCGCTGCCGTTCATGGTCGTCGCGACCCAGCCGAAGGGGATCGTGCAGGTCGCGCCGTCCACGCTGATCACCATCAAGGAGGAGACGGTCAGCGAGACCGAGGTCGCGGCCCCGCGGGTCTCCTACGAGGACATCGGCGGCCTCAAGGAGAAGCTCGGGCGGGTCCGCGAGATGATCGAGCTGCCGCTGAAGCACCCCGAGCTGTTCGACCGCCTCGCGATCACGCCGCCGAAGGGGGTGCTGCTTTACGGGCCGCCCGGCACGGGGAAGACGCTCATCGCGAAGGCGGTAGCGAACGAGGCCGGCGCGCACTTCATCGGGATCCAGGGGCCCGAGATCATCTCGAAGTACTACGGGGAGAGCGAGAAGGAGCTCCGCGAGAAGTTCGAGGAGGCCGAGAAGAACGCCCCGAGTGTGATCTTCATCGACGAGCTCGACTCGATCGCGCCGCGGCGCGACGAGGTCGTCGGCGAGGTCGAGCGCCGGGTCGTGGCGCAGCTGCTCACGCTCATGGACGGCCTCTCGGGGCGCGGCAACGTGATCGTCATCGCCGCGACGAACCGGGAGGAGGCGATCGACCCGGCGCTCCGTCGCCCGGGACGCTTCGACCGGGAGATCGAGATCGGGGTGCCGACGATGGAGGGGCGCCTCGAGATCCTCCAGATCCACACGCGCGGGATGCCGATCGACGGCAGCGAGCGGGACCGCGAGCGCCTCCTGAAGGAGCTCGCCGGGATGTCCCACGGCTTCGTCGGCGCGGACCTCTCGTCGCTCGCCCGCGAGGCGGCGATGCGGGCGCTCCGCCGCTACCTGCCCGAGATCGACTTCGACCAGCCGATCCCGCTCTCGCTGCTCGAGCGGATGAAGGTCACCGACACGGACTTCAAGGAGGCGCTCACGCAGATCGAGCCGTCGAGCCTTCGGGACGTCGCGGTCGAGGTCCCGACGACCCACTGGGACGAGGTCGGGGGCCTGGAGCGCGTGCGCCGCATCCTGGAGGAGTCGGTCGAGCTGCCGTTCAAGAATCCCCAGGTCTACCGCCACATCGGCATCGACCCGCCGCGCGGGATCCTCCTGTACGGGCCGCCCGGCGTCGGGAAGACGATGCTCGCGAAGGCCGCCGCGACCGAGAGCCAGGCGAACTTCATCTCGGTGAAGGGTCCCGAGGTGATGAGCAAGTGGGTCGGGGAGAGCGAGAAGGCGATCCGGATGATCTTCAAGAAGGCCCGCCAGGCCTCGCCGTCGATCGTCTTCATCGACGAGATCGACTCCATCGCGCCGCGCCGGGGGCTGCAGACGTCGAGCGGGGTGACGGAGCGGATCGTCAACCAGCTGCTCACGTCGATCGACGGCCTCGAGTCGCTGGAGCGGGTGCTCGTGATCGCGGCCACCAACCGGCCCGACATCATCGACGAGGCGCTGCTCCGGACCGGGCGCTTCGACCGGATGCTCTACGTAGAGCCGCCGAACGTCGCGGGCCGGCTCGAGGTCCTGAAGGTCCATACGCGCAAGATGCCGCTCGCGGACGACGTCGATCTCGCGGAGATCGCCCAGCGCACGGAGGGCTACGTCGGGAGCGACCTCGCCGCGCTCTGCCGGGAGGCGGGTCTGAGCGCGATCCGCGAGAACCTGAAGGCGTCGAAGGTGACCCGGGCGCACTTCGACCTGGCGCTCAAGCAGGTCCGCGCCTCGTGCGACCCGGACGTGCTGCGGTTCTACGAGGAGTTCGAGAAGCACCTCCTGCGGGAGCGGGTCGCTCGCCGGCGCGAGGAGCCCGGTCAGGCGATCTACCGATAGAGAACGCGCCGTCCCGGCGCACGCCCGCCGGCGGAAGGGCCAAGCTATAAGTAGGAAGGCAAAGTTCGGCGCCGCGCCCCCGATAGAGGGGAGCCCGAAACGGGAGAAGTGAGTCAGTTGGGAAGTCCCCTGCCGCGCGCCACCTTCTGGGTGGTGGTACTGCTGTTGCTGGCGGGAGCGCTGGTGACAGTGGGAGGAGCTCAGGCCACATCGTCGACCAACTACGTGCTGACCGGATATGCGAAGACCTCGCTCGGTCAGGGCATTGGTGGCACGGTGGTCGACCTGCAGTCGCGCGCGACCGGGCAGATCTTCACGACGACAGTCACCGGGTCCGGCGGGAAGTTCAACTTCACGACCTCGGGCACCGGCGGCGCCCTCGTGCCCGGCTACTGGTCGATCTCCGTGCCCGCCCAGACGAACGTCTCGTACGGCGGGAACTGCGGCGCGAAGAACGGTCTGTGCGCGATCCTACCGGTCAACCAGACCCCGTACACCACGTACCTCAACGTGACCGACCTCACGACGACCCTCTACTCCCCGACCGTCCTGATCTCGATCGCGACCTACAGCGGCACGATCAAGGGCACGGTCATGGAGAGCGGCTCGCCGCTCACCTCGCCCCAGGCCACCGTCCAGCTGCTCGACCCGGCGTTCAACGACCTGTCGCTCGGCAACAACACGACGAACGCGAGCGGCTACTTCTCGATCGCCGCGCCGGCGGGCCCCTGGGTCCTCGAGACGATCGTGCCCGGCGCCCCGCCGTCGTACAACGTGACCCAGGTCACGGTCACGAAGGGCAAGACGCTCAGCGTCGATCCGAACATCCAGGACTACCTCGTCTACGGGACGATCGATCAGCTGAGCGGGAGCCCCGTGCCCAATCCCGGGAACGTCACGGTCTACGATCCGAGCACCGGGAACATATTCTCCACGCCCACCGCGGGAGGCGGGTTCTATTCGTTCGGGGACTACAACTTCACGGCCCCGGCGACCCAGAGCTTCAACGTCATCCTCTCGTCGGTCGGGTACGCTACCACCACCTACACGCTCCAGGTGACCGGGCCGACGCAGGTCCAGAAGATCGTCCGGGTGCCGGCGCTCCAGACGTCCCAGCGCGGGACCTACACGACGACCCTCAACTTCTCGACCATCAACCCGGCGACCGGCAAGGGCAGCGTCTCGGTGAACACGAGCGCCTACCTCGGCAACAACACGGTGTTCTCGAACCTCCCGAACGTCACGGTCGGTCAGCTGTGGGGACAGCTCGGCCTCGACTTCGCCCACTCGCTGTCGTTCCCGGAGTCGGACCTCTCGGCCTTCTTCGACTGGGAGAACGCCTCCGGGCCGTTCTTCCCGGCGATCCAGGCGGGTCTCACGTTCAACGGCACGGGCTTCATCAATCCGAGCCCGACCCAGCCGCAGCCGCTGACGAGCCTCTCCACGACCGGTTGCCCCTCGGGCTGCGGCCTGGGCACGGCGGGCAGCATCTCGCTCGGGTGGAACACGACCTACCAGCTGAACGGGACCGTGGGATCGAACTCGAGCGCGTACACCATCAGCTTCGGGTTCGCGCACCCGCTCTCCGCGGACGCGTACAACTACACCGTCGTGCTCCCCACGGGATATTCGCTCGCGGCCGGCACGGCCGCGCCGGCGAACTCGAAGCTGATCCCGCTCGGCGTCGACAACACGTGGACCTCGTTCACCCTGCAGTCGCTGCCCTCGACCAGCCCGCAGGGGAGCGCGTCGTTCTCGATCGTGAAGTACGCGAACATGACGGCGAACGTGAACATCACGTCGAAGTCGTTCTACTACTCGAGCGCGAACGTGCTCAACTCGACCCACGACAACTACACCGTCGTGGTCGGGGTCGGCGAGAACGTGACGTTCAGCGCGCTGAACTCCACGTATCCCTCCGGCACGAACGGGACCAAGTTCGCCTGGACCTTCGGGGACGGCGGCACGTCGATCGTGAGCACGGCGACCACGAACCACACCTACCTCGCCGCGAGCGGGACCTCCCCGTACGAGGGGAACCTCATCGTCACGAGCTCGGGCGGTCTCGTCAACAACACGACGTTCTACGTCTGGGTGGGGAACGGTCCGGTCAATCCGGTGATCACCAATAACGCGACCGCGTACTCGAATCGTACGGCCGGCCCCCAGGCCTACATGTTCGTGAACTGGAGCACGACCGTCCAGTTCAACGCGACCGGCAGCTACGCGAACATCTCGTCGACCGCGCCGATCTCGAACGTGCTGACGATCGCGAAGTTCTCGATCACGGCGAAGGGGTACAGCAAGGTCGAGAACTACACGACGGCCACCGGCGCGAGCGTCGACTCGAACTTCACGTACACGTTCCTCGGCGCCGGCGTCTACTACAAGAACAACACGGTGATCAACGGGACGACCGTCTACTTCAAGGGCTGGCGGTACAACGTCACGCTCGGGATCTGGTCGGGCAGCGGCCAGCTCGGGGTCCGGTACCTCGTCGTGCTGGTCAACGACACGCAACCGCCGAC
>JASHWL010000006.1 GCA_030044105.1 Thermoplasmata archaeon | reverse complement strand
TCGGAAGCGCTGATGGTGACCGCGCTCGCGCTCTACGACCCGGGGGTGGAGGTGCTGGTGCCCAACCCGGGCTTCGTGCTGTACGGCCCCGATGCCCGCCTGGTCGGCGCGACGCCGGTGCCGTACTCGCTCACACCCCGCCGTCGGTACCTGCCCGACTTCGACGAGCTCGAGCGGCTCGTGACGCCGCGCACGCGCGCGATCGTCGTGAACAGCCCCTCGAACCCGACCGGGGGTCTCTTCCCGTCGGGCACGGTCGACCGGATCGTCGAGCTCGCCGACCGGCACCGCCTCACGATCGTCTCGGACGAGGTGTACGACGAGATCGTCTACGACGGCCCGTTCGCGTCGTTCTGGGGCCGGACCGACCGCGTGGTGATCGTGAACTCGTTCTCGAAGACGCTCGCGATGACCGGCTGGCGCATCGGCTTCCTCGTCGCCCCGCGCGCCCTCGCGGCGGACCTCAACAAGATGCACTACCACGTCATGGCCTGCCCGCCGACCCCCGCGCAGGTCGCGGTCCTCGCCGGCCTCGCGAACGGGCACGCCGCGATCCGCGCCATGGTCCGCGAGTTCGCGGCCCGGCGCGACCTCGTCGTTCGGGGACTGCGGCGCATTCCGGGGGTCGCGGTCGTGCCGCCCGCCGGCGCCTTCTACGCGTTCCCCAGCTTCTCCTGGCCCCTCTCCTCCCAGGACGTCGCGGAGGGTCTCCTGAAGCGCGGCGTGATCACGACCCCGGGGGATGCGTTCGGCTCGCTCGGCGCCGGCCACCTCCGCCTCTCGTTCGCCGCGTCGCGGCCGAATCTCGAGCGGGGCCTCGGCATCCTGCGCGCGTTCGCGACGGAGGAGGCGGCCGCGTGATCGTCGAGGTGCTCGGGCGCCTCTTCCGCGCCTGGGGCCGTGCGCGCGGTCCCCGCGGCGCGGACCTCGAGCACGTGGGCGACGAGATGGTCCGGCTCGGGGAGCGGCGCCGTCAGCCTTCCGTGACCTCTCGGTAGAGCGCCCGGAACTGGGCGACCGAGTGCGACCAGTCGAGGCCGCGCACCCGCTCGCGGCCCGCGGCCCGCCGCCCGGCGGTCCCGTCGGGGTCCGTGGCCACCTCGCGCAACGCTTCGGCGAGCCGGTCCGAGTCTCCGTACGGGACGAGCCGGCCGGACCGTCCGCCCTCCAGGACCTCGGGCACCCCCCCGACCGCGGTCGCGACGATCGGCACGTCCGCGGCCATCGCCTCGAGCAGCACGAGCCCGAACGCCTCGTACTCGGACGGGAGCACGAAGGCGCGGGCGTGTCGCATGACGCCGCGGTACTCCGCGAGGTCGCGGACGTGCCCCAGGAAGGTGAGGCGATCCGCGATCCCCAGCCGCCGCGCCTGCGCTTCGAGGGCGGCGCGCTCGCCCCAGTCGTGGCCCATCAGCACCAGCGGCGGGCGGTGCGCCGCGTCGATGCGCGCGAGCGCGTCGAGCAGACCGGGCAGTCCCTTGTTCGGGGCGATGCGCCCGGCGAAGAGGACGTACCCGTCCGGGAGCGGCGTCTCGGGGAGCCGGTCGGAGGCCGGATCGGCCCACTCCTCGAGCGTGATCCCCGGCGGGATCACCCGGACCCGGTCCGCGGGGGCGAACTCCCGAACGAGCGACGCCTCGTACTCGCTCTCCACGACGAGGGCGCGCGCGACGCGATAGGCGGTCGCGCCGAAGCCGACGTCCTGGAGCCGCAGCATCGTCCGCTTCCACGCCGGCTCGCCCCGGTCCGCCGGATGGTAGTGCATCGAGACCACGAGCGGGAGGTCGAGGCGCTCCGCGACCGCGGCCGACTCGAGCACGTGCCCGTACCGGTGCGAGTGCGCGTGCACGACGGCGGGACGGTCGTCGGCGAGGCCGTCGATCAGACCGACCATCGAGGGGAGGGTCAGTCCCGGGACCAGCTTCTTCCGCACCGGGAACCACGAGACCGGCACGCCGTCGAAGACGGACGGGAAATCGGTGCGCCGCTGCCACCGGCCCTCGTCGAAGAGGTCGCTCGCGAACACACGGGTATCGTCCCCGGCCGCGAGGAGCCGCTTCGCGACCTCGTGCACGTTCGTCTCCACCCCGCCGGGCGCGGCGAAGCGGAGCGTGACGATCGCGATCTTCATCCGCCCAGCACCTCGCGGTAGATCGCCTCGAGCCGGTCGACGACGCGGTCCCACGTGTAGCGCGGGACCGTGGTCGTCCGACCGTGGTGCGCGAGGCGCCGGGCGAGCGCGGGATCTCCCCAGAGCCGCCGCAGCGCGGCCGCGAGCGCCGGCACGTCCTTCGGCGGCACGAGGAGACCGTCCGCGCCGTCCTCGATGAACTCGGGGATGCCGCCCACCCGCGAGGCGATCACCGGGGTCCCCTGGGCGAGCGACTCCAGCAGCACGAGGCCGAACGCCTCGTACTCCGACGGCAGGACGGTGACGGTCGCCTCGCGGTACGCCGCGGCCAGCAGCGCCGGGTCGCCGACGAACCCGGTGAGGTGGACCCGGTCCGCGAGGCCGAACCCACGGACCCGGGCGGCGACGTTCGCGCCCTGGCCCCCGTCGGCGCCGACCAGCACGAGGTGCGCGGTCGGATCCTCGCGCGCGAGTTCCGCGAACGCCGCGACGAGCTCGACGAGCCCCTTGTTCGAGGCGAGCCGCCCGACGAAGAGCACGTAGGGGCCCGGGACGTGGAACCGGTCCCGGAAGACCGGCCCCTCCGGGGGCGCCGGGAGCGGGGCGTACCCGGGCGGGACGATCTCAAGCGGCGGCAGGGGGAAGCCGAGCGAGCGCAGCAGCCGCTCCTCCTCGTGCGTCTGCACGACGACCCGCGCGGCCGACGCGAGGACGGGGGCCGCGAGGCGCCGGTCGTAGAAGCCGCGGATCCGGTGGCGGAGCCAGCCGCCCTCGATCGACCAGATCGGGTGGAAGTGGGCCGTGATCACGTACGGCGTCCCGGTCCGGTCTCGGTGGCGGCGCGCGACCGCGGTCTGGTTCGTCCCGAACGTGTGGGCGTGCACGATCTCGGGTCGCGCCCGGGCGAGCGCCGGACCGAGGCCGCGGAAGAACGGGTAGTGGAGCTCGCCCGGCATCGACCAGACCGGCAACCGGTGGACGGCGCCGTAGGCGGTCCGCTCCTCGCGCGGGACCGACGGCGGAAGCCGCTCCATCGGGAACTCCCGGTAGAGGTCGCTGGTGAACACCTCGACCGTACGTCCCCGCTCGCCGAGCCGGCGCGCGACCTCCTCCACATGGCGCTCGACCCCGCCCGGCCCCGGGGGGAAACGGGTCGAGAGCTGGGCGACCTTCACGGTCGAGGTACCGCTCCCCGTACTTGAGCGCGTGCGCGCGGCTACGAGAGATTGCGCGCGCTCACGAGCCGCTGCGCGTACTTCTTGTAGACCTCGGTGGCCCGCGAGACCGACTCGACCTTGACGTACTCGTTCGCCTGGTGGGAGAGCTCCTCCTCTCCGGCGCCGAAGATCACCACCCGCGGGTTCACCTGCGCGTAGTGGACGGCCTCGGACGCGTGGACCAGCACGGCCGCCTCCGCCTGCGCGACGTCCCGCAGGATGCGCACGTGCTCGGCGTTCGGATCGATCTGGACCGCCGGCATCGAGACGATGCGGCGGAGCGTGAACGGCGTCTTGATCCGGCGGAGATGCTCCTCGATCTCGTGGTAGAGCTGGTCGGGCGTGTACGGCGGCGGGAAGCGGATATCGACCTCCGCGGTCGCCTTGTTCGGGACCACGTTGAGGCGCGTGCCGCCGATGAACGTGCCGATGTTCAGCGTGACCGTGCCGAGCTCGGGGTGCGCGATGCGGCCCTTGAACGACTCGAGGCCCCGGAGGATCCGCATCATCTTGCCGATCGCGTTCTCGCCGAGATGGGGCATCGCGCCGTGCGCGGCCTTCCCGCGCGTCTCGATCGAGAGGTCGAGGACCCCCTTCTCGGCGTAGGCGACCCGGAGGCCCGTCGGCTCGCCGACGACCACCGCCTTGGCGCGGCGCAGCG
>JASHWL010000161.1 GCA_030044105.1 Thermoplasmata archaeon | reverse complement strand
GGTCCGCACGAGTCGTCCCAAAGGGTCGGCCTGTTCTCGTTCTCGCTGAAGGGCGCCCACCCCCACGATGTGTCCCAGCTGCTCGACGCCGACGGGATCGCGGTCCGCGCGGGGCACCATTGCTGCCAGCCGCTCATGGACCGTCTTCACGTGCCCGCGCTGACCCGCGCGAGCCCGTATCTCTACAACACCGAGGCGGAGATCGATCGCCTCTTCGATGGGCTCGAGCGCGTGGCCAAGGTCTTCAACTGACGCGAGCCGCGAGGGGCGGGAAACCCTGTAGCGGAGGAGCCGACGCCGGCCGGCTCAGAGTGCATCGGCTCGCCGAGGTGCCGTCTGTCGCCGCCGCGGCGACCTCTTATTTAAATACACCGGGGTGATGGAATTGCCGGAGACGGTCATGGCGCAGACGGCCCAGGACATCACTCCGCTGGACTACACGCGGTACGACTTCAAGAACCCCGAGACGTACCGCCTTCGTACCGCGAAGGGTCTCTCGCGGGAGATCGTCGAGCAGATCTCCGATTTCAAGAAGGAACCGGAGTGGATGCGGGAGTACCGCCTCCGGGCCTACGCCCACTTCGTCGAGCGCCCCATGCCCGACTGGGGCCCCGATCTCAGCGACATCGACTTCGACGCGTACACCTACTACGCGAACCCTCTGCTCGAGGGCGAGACCAAGCGCAGCTGGGACGACCTCCCGGCGGACATCAAGAACACGTTCGAGAAGCTCGGGATCCCGAAGGCCGAGCGCGAGTACTTCGGCGGCGTCGGCGCCCAGTACGACAGCGGCACGATGTACCACAAGCTCCGCGAGGACCTCGTGGCGCAGGGCATCATCTTCTGTGACACGGACACGGCGGTCAAGGAGCATCCGGACATCGTCCGGAAGTACTTCGGCAAGGTCGTGCCGTACAACGACAACAAGTTCGCCGCGCTGAACAGCGCCGTCTGGTCGGGTGGCAGCTTCGTCTACATCCCGCCCGGGGTCGAGTGCAAGATCCCGCTGCAGGCCTACTTCAGGATTAACGCTAAGAACGTGGGTCAGTTTGAACGGACACTGATTATCGGTGACAAAGGCTCGAAGGTACATTATCTCGAGGGGTGCGTCCCTCTAGGGGAGGAGGTTCTCACTGGGGACGAGCTGACTCCCATCGAGAGCATCGAGACCGGCCGTACGGTGCTCACGAGCGACGGCCTCGAGACAACGGTGGAGAAGACCATGGTCCGACCCTTCGACGGGGATCTGATCGGGATCACGCCGGTCTCCGTCGGGAACGCGTTCCAGCTAACGCCGGAGCACCCGGTGCTCTGCATTCCCCGGGACAAGGTCGTCTCGTACCATCGGGAGGACCGCGCTCTCTCGGACGTCGACCCGGATCTCCTCCGGGCCGCGACCCCCGAGTTCGTGCCGGCCGGTGAGCTCGAGGCGGGCGACTTCCTGAAGTATCCGATCAACCGGACCGAGCGCGATGATCCCACGCTCTCCGAGACGGCGGTTCGATTCCTAGGCTACTACCTCGCCGAGGGATCCGCCCAGGATATCAACACGTGCGACGCGGTCGTGCTGACGTTCCACATCGACGAGCGCGACTATGTCGCCGAGGTCAAGGCGGCGATCAAGGAGCTGACCGGCAAGAATGCCTGGTCGTACGAGGAACCGAAGAAGCACGCCGTCACCGTGGGCGTGTACTCCGCAGACCTGTACCGATTCTGCATCGAGCACGCGGGGAAGTACGCCGAACACAAGCGCCTCAGCAAGGCCGTGATGGACCTGCCGCCCGCGAAGCAGCGGATCCTCCTCGAGGCGTACTACAACGGCGACGGGAACGTCTACGAGCGCGGCGGGACGGTGCACCGGGTCATGACCGTCTCTCGCCAGGTCGCGTTCCAGGTCCAGGAGCTCCAGGCGCGCCAGGGGATCTTCGCCACGATCAACGTGCGCGAGCCGTTCGACGAGACGATGAAGGACGGTCGGGTCATCCACCACCGGCGAATGTACATCGTCTATCACCAGATCGGCAAGACCGCCGAAGCGGTGAAGCGGATGGGCGATGCGTTCTTCGTCCCGATCCGGGGGATCGAGCGCACCCCGTACCACGGCAACGTGTACAACTTCCACGTCGCGGGCGACAACAACACCTACCTCGTCAAGGGGTTCTCCGTCCACAACTGCACGGCCCCGATCTACTCGACCGATTCGCTCCACGCGGCGGTCGTCGAAGTGGTCGCCGAGCCGTACGCGAAGCTGCGCTACACGACCATCCAGAACTGGTCGAAGAACGTCTACAACCTCGTGACCAAGCGGGCGGTCGCCTACGAGAACGCGCTGGTCGAGTGGGTCGACGGCAACATGGGCTCGAAGATCACGATGAAGTACCCCTCGGTCTACCTCCGCGGCCGCGGCGCCCGCGCCGACATCCTGTCGGTCGCGTTCGCGAGCGAGGGCCAGATCATCGACTCCGGGGCCAAGGCGGTGCACTCCGCGCCCGACACCTCGAGCAAGATCATCGCGAAGTCGATCGCGATCCGCGGCGGCCAGACCAGCTACCGCGGGCTCCTGCACGTCGCGCCCGGGGCCACGGGGGTCAAGGCGGCGGTCCGCTGCGACGCGCTGCTCCCCGACGAGCTCGGTCGCTCGGACACGTACCCGTACAACGAGATCCACGAGGAGGACGCGACCATCACCCACGAGGCGGTGGTCGGGAAGATCGGCGAGGAGCAGATCTTCTACCTCATGAGCCGCGGGCTCAACGAGTCCGACGCGATCCACCTGATCCTGATGGGCTTCCTCGCCGAGTTCGCGAAGGAGCTCCCCGTCGACTACGCGCTCGAGCTGAA
Organism: Thermoplasmata archaeon; assembly: GCA_030044105.1. Lineage (GTDB taxonomy): Archaea > Thermoplasmatota > Thermoplasmata > Lutacidiplasmatales > UBA184 > Lutacidiplasma. Next base: position 9 of record JASHWL010000161.1, on the reverse strand, counting down.
CCGGCTGAT
>JASHWL010000160.1 GCA_030044105.1 Thermoplasmata archaeon | reverse complement strand
GCCGCCTACTTCTGCTTCTCGTTCGGCTTCTGGAACATGATGGCGCCGGACCGGTAGACCGCCTTGCCGAGGCGGACCTGCTGCGTCGACGCGACCGACGGGCTCCGCTCGGCGAGCATCAGGCTCTCCACGATCTGGCGGAACAGCGCGCTCTGGTTGATCTCGGGGTGACGGCGGAGGAAGTCCTCCTCCTCCTGCGTGATGGTGATGTTCTTCCGGAGCATCCCTTGCGCGGGCACCTCGGTTCGGGGCTGAGGCCGCATGCGCGGCGGCACGGGGTAGGCGTATAAGTGCGTATTGGTGAGTCGGTATTTCACCGCCGGCCGTCCGGGCTGCCTAACGCGGGTGGGAGGGTCCGGCCGAGAGGGGCCCGACCACCACGGTCACCGACCGGTTGCGGTCGAACACGCGGCCGGACGCCGCCCGCACCTCGTCCGGCCGGATCGCGCGGAGCTTTCCCGGCCAGGTCAGCCAGAAGTCGGCGGGCATCCCGTGGTAGACGACGTCGACCGCGAGCTGATGCGCCTCCGCCGTCGACTCGAGGCCGAGGGGGATCTCACCGATCGCGCTCTCGCGGACGGTCGTCAGTTCCTCGTCCGGCACCGACTGGTCCCGCAGGCGTGCGACCTCGCGCTCGACCAGCGGCACGACCTTGGTCCACCGATCCGCGCCGGTGCCCGCGCCCGCGACCCACCAGCCGCCCTGGCGGAGCGTTTCGAGATGGCTGGACGCGCCGTAGGCGAGCCCGGTCTGTTCGCGCACGTTCTGGAACAATCGCGAGATCAGGGGGCGACCTCCGAGGACCTGATTGGCGAGGTAGCCCGCGGGGTACTCGGGCGCGGCCTGAGGGACCGAGGGACCCGCGACCCGGACCTCGACCTGCGAGTGCCCCGGGAGGTCGACCTCGACGCGGCGGGGGGCCGCCCGGGGCATGGGAGGCAATCGGAGGGGATCGCGGGAGGCTTCGCTCATTCGGGAGAAGTGCTTCCGCACGGCCCGCTCGATCGCGGCCGCGCCGGCCGGGGCGGTGACCACGAGCTGGGCTCCCGCACCCCCGTACCGCTCGCGATGGAAATCCAGCAGGCCGGCCCGTGAGATGCGGGCCACCGAGCGCGCGTCGCCGAGTCCGCTGCTCCGGTACGGATGGTTTTCCGGGAAGATCGCGCGCAACACTTCGGCGTGGGCCCGACTGCCGGGGTGGCTCCGCTCGCGGAGCTGTCGCTCGCGAAGCTGTCGGACGGCCCGGGCGAGGTCCTCCGTTTCGAAGCGGGGCCGGCGCACGCTGGCGGCGAGGATCTCGAGCAGCGGCTCCCACGCGTCGCGCGGACCCCACACGGAGATCTCGGCGGTCTCCGGGCTCGTGTCGACCTGCAAACTGCCGCCGGCCCGATCGAGACGCCGTGCGAGCTCGACGCGGCCCCACGGACCGGCCGCGCTGACCGCCAGCTGGTTCACCAGGCGCGCGGTGCCCTCCCGTCCCTTCGGGTCGAATCCCCAGCCCGCCGCGGTGAGGTAGGTCGCGGCAAAGGTGGGGGCGCCTTCCGGCGCCGGCTGGCGGACCACTTCGAGCCCGCCCACCCGCGCGACCGGCTCGAGCCGGAGCGGCGTCTCGCCGTCAGTCATCGCCGGCCCCCCCGTGCGGCGTGTAGCGGACGACGATCCGGGCCTCGGGCCGGAACAGTTCCCGGGCGCGATCCCGGACCTCGCGTGCGGTGACGCGCGTAAGGGCCGCCAGCAGTCGCTGCTCGAAGCCGTCCGGCGCGACGGTGGCGAAGTACCCGAGCCGGAAGCCGGTGCGCGAGGCCCCCTCGTACGCGAGCGCGGCACCCCGCTGGAACTTCGTCCGCGCGTCATCCATCTCGACGGGGGTTGGTCCGGTCCGCTGGATGCGTGCGATCTCCCGGTCGATCCGTTCCTCGATGCGGTCGAGGGCGACGCCGGGCGCCGCGAGCGCGGCGATCGAGAACAGGCCGGGATACTCCTGGGGATGCCAGCTGCATCCGGCGCGCACGGCGAGTCCCGGGTCCACGAGCGCCCGATAGAGCCGGGACGCCGGATGCTCCGCCCCGCGTCGCATCGCGAGCGCCGAGAACATCGGCACCTCGCCACCGAGGACCGCGTCGAGGACGAGCATCGAGGGGGTCGCCGCGTCACGCAACGCCGGAGATCGCCACGCCATCTCGAGGTAGGGCGTCGTGCCCGGCCCGGAGAGTTCGGCCCGGCGCTCCCCGTTCGGCGGCGGCTCGACGGCGGCGACCCGCACGTCCTCCCCGCCCTCCGGCAGCGGCGCGAACCGTTCGCGCACGGTCCGCTCCATCCCCTCGGGCTCGAAACCGCCGGCGACCACGAGCACGGCGTTGTGCGTGCCGTAATACTGGTGGTAGTACTCGCGCAACTGCTGCGGCGTGAGGTGCTCGATGTCCGCGCGGTAGCCGAGCGCGTCCCACCGGTACGGGTGGATCCGGAACGCGAGCTCGAGGATCTCCTCGCTCACGCGGAACTCGGGCGAGTTCTCGTTGCCCTCTCGTTCGGAGTAGATCACGGTGCGCTCCCGCTCGACCTCGGGATCGAGCAGCAGCGCGCGGGTCATCCGGTCCGCCTCGATGTCGAGCGGCACGCCGACGTGCTCGCGCGGCACGGTCGAGAAGTAGGCGGTGTAGTCCGTGTCGGTGAACGCGTTGAGCTCGCCGCCGACCCGGATCACGGCCCGGTCCATCTGGCCCTTGCCGTACCGGGGCGAGCCCTGGAACAGCATGTGCTCGACCCAGTGCGAGGCGCCGGTGATCCCCGGGTGCTCGTTCTTCGAGCCGACACCGTACCACACCCACACGCTCGCGGTCGGGCTGGCGGCCTCCGGGGCCAGCAGCACGCGGAGCCCGTTCTCGAGGCGGAAGGAGCGGACGCGCGGTCGGGCGCTCGGCGATGGGACCATCGTTCCTGCCCGACACGGCGGCCAATATAAGGGGCCGCGGGCCCGAGGGTAACCCGGACCGGTCGGCCTCCCGCTCGAGAGGAACGTTAAAGCGAACGGGCCCGCCATCGGCGCGCGTGCATCCGGTCCTGCGCCTGGTGCGGGTCGGCAACCTCGGGGTCTCGTTCGTCGGGACGATCGTCGGGGGACTCGCCGCCCGGGGCGCGGGCATCACCCTTCCGTTCGGGTTCTGGGTCTACCTCGTGCTGGCCGCGGCCTCGACCGCGCTGGTCACGGCCGGCGGGAACGTGCTCAACGATCTCCTCGATCGGGAGGGCGACCGGGTGAACCACCCGGACCGGCCGCTCGTCACCGGAGCGATCTCGCCCGGCGCGGCCCGCATCCTCGCCATCGGCCTCTTCGTCGCCGGGATCGAGGTCGCGATCCCGGTGGCGCTCCGCGAGCCGCTCGTGGGCCTCATCCTCGCCGTCGCGGTCGGATCGCTGCTCGGCTACGAGCTCCGACTGAAGGCCCGCGGGTTCGTCGGCAACCTGACGGTCGCCCTGCTCACCGGACTGGTCTTCCTGTACGGGGCCGCCGCGGCCGGGAACCCGCTCGTGCTCGCCCCGTTCGCGGCGATGGCGTTCCTGGCGACGCTGAGCCGCGAGGTCATCAAGGACATGGAGGACGTCGCCGGCGACGTCGGCCGGACGACGCTGCCCCAGGCCCGCGGACTGCCCTTCGCCGGAGGCGTCGCCCGGGGGGCCGTCGGCGTCGCGATCGCCCTCAGCTTCGTCCCGCTCCTGTGGTTCGTCGCCCCCGCCTCGGTCGCGGGGATTATGTACCTCGGCCTGGTCCTCGCCGCGGACGCGGTGTTCGCGGTGTCGGTCGCCTATCTGCCGCGCCGGCTCCACTGGGAGCAGTCGATGAGCAAGGTCGCGATGACGGTCGCCCTGTTCGCCTTCCTGGCGGTGGCGTTCCGGTGACCGGTGCGCGCCCTCCGGGACGGGTCGAGCAGCACATCGCCCGCCGGCTCGAGCGCGGGGCCGTCCACTTCACGCTCATCGACCCGGACAAGTCGCCCGGCGAGAAGGCCGCGGGCATCGCGCGGGGCGCGGTCGATCTGGGCAGCGACGCGATCCTCCTCGGGGGATCGACCGGCATCTCGCGCGACGGGATGGGCGCAGCCGCCCGGGCCATCCGGGGCGCCGTGGACGTGCCGGTGATCATCTTCCCGGAAGGACCCGGCTCGCTCACCCCCGACGCGGACGCGGTCCTGTTCATGAGCCTCCTCAACTCCCGGAACCTCGACCTCGTGATCCGGGCCCACGCCCGCGCCGCGCCGGCGGTCCGCGCGATGCACCTCGAGCCGATCCCGCTCGGCTACCTCGTGATCGCGCCGGGGATGCGCGTCGGGGAGGTGGGCCAGGTCGATCCGGTGCCCCGCGACGACCTCGAAGGGGCGTCCGGCTACGCCCTCGCGGCGGAGCTGCTCGGAATGCATCTCGTCTACCTCGAGGCCGGTTCGGGCGCGCCGGAGCCGGTGCCGGCGCCGATGGTCCGGGCCGTCCGCGACGCGCTCACGGTACCCCTGATCGTCGGCGGCGGGATCCGCAGCGGGGCCGACGCCCGCGCGCTGCTCGATGCCGGCGCCCAGATCCTGGTGACCGGCACCGTGACCGAGGAGCAGGGCCTGGGCGGAGGGTTCCGGGAGATCCTCGAGGAGGTCCGGCGCCACCGTGGCTAGCGGTCCCGCGGTCGGGCCGACCTCGACCGAGCCGACGGCCCGGCAGACCAGCCTGCTCTTCCGCGCCCCGAGCCCCCCGGTCGCGATCGCGGCGATCCTCGGTCTGAGCGCGATCCTCGCCGCCCTGATGTGGGCCCCGAACCTCGACCGGTTCGCCGAAGGGTTCCTGCTCGCCTGGGGGATCCCCGCGCTCCTCGCGGCGTTCCTGACGTCGCCGGTCGCGGCCGCGTTCGGGGGCCGGCTCGAGTACCGGCGCGCGATCTTCCTGTCCCTGACCGTGCTCGTGATCCAGGTGCCGCTCGCGGCGGTCTGGCGCGGCGCCCTGGCCGCCTGGCCCGGTCCCACCCCGGGCCTCCTGTACCTCGGCGCGTTCCTGGCGGGCCCGGCGCTGTGGTTCCGGCAGATCAGCCTCTACGGCCTCTCGCGGCCGAACCATGCGGCCTCGCTCGCCCCGGCGCTGCTGCAGCCGGTGTTCTCGCTGATCGGGCTCTTCTACCTCATGCCGCCGTCGGCCGCGGTCCTCGCCGCCACC
>JASHWL010000159.1 GCA_030044105.1 Thermoplasmata archaeon | reverse complement strand
TAGTTGCCCCGTGGCCCAGGGGCTTACACGGAAGGGCTAGTACCACGCGCCTTCGCGAAGCTTGCAGCCGGGAGTCTGCGTTGAGTGTCAGCGATCAGGCATTTCCAGAATCTGAGTAGGAGACCCAAGATCTGCGAACGGTCTCGTCGCGCCACTGAGCCCGGGGAGTCCGGTGCGATTCCCGGTGCCATAACCCAAGCCGAACCCGACGGTCCCGCGGGGGCGCAACAAGAGTTGCAGCTCTGGTCTATCACGCCGCCTTCTCGCTCCGCGGCAGGATCGCGTCGCGCAGCGCAAATGCCGCGGGATTCGAGGCAGAGCTCGAGACTCGCGAACCCCTAATGTGGAACCGGGCGTACCGTGCCTCCGAGGTGAACGATGCCCAGGAAGGTCAGGATCACGATGTACATGACCCTGGACGGATTCGCGGCCCTCGCCGACGGACCGGACGACCCGGAAGGGGATCGGCAGTTTTGGGAGGCCATGTGGAACGGCCCGATGAGTCGCGTGGACACGCTCCTACTCGGGCGAAAGACGTACGAGGCCTGGGCACAGTTCTGGCCCACCCAAGTGGATTCCGAGAACGAGCATTGGCGGGCCTTCGCGCGGTTCTCGAGCCAAGCGGAGAAGGTGGTGTTCTCTCATACACTGAAAACCGCCCCGTGGTCCAACTCCCGGATCGCACGGGGGTCGGTCGCGGAGGAGGTCGCCCGGTTGCGTGCGCTCCCGGGAAGCGACATCATCGTGGCGGGCGGCGTGCAGCTCGTCCAGTCCGTCCTTGCGCAGGATCTCGCGGACGAACTCTGCCTGACCGTATCGCCCAGCACCATCGGACGGGGGCTCCCGCTCTTCCACATGGAACCGACTCCCGACCACCACGACGACGTCGTCCCGGTCGGGGCGCCGGGTCGGCACGACTTTCGGCTCCTGGAGGCGCGAGCGTTCCGGTCCGGCGCGGTTTTCTTGCACTACGAACGCGCCCACGTTGCCAAGTCGGGTGGATAGCCCGGCGGCGCTGCGCCCACGCAGAACCTCGCGAACCGATCCGCCCGGCGTCGACCCCGGAGCCGCGGCTCGAAAGCGGGCCGCTCTACGAGTAGACGTAGACCTCTTCGGACTCAGCCCCCGTCACGAAGACCTGGTCCGTGGCCTCGTCATACGCGATTCCGTCGAATCCGGCGGAACCCGACCCCGAGGGGGTGATGGTGCGGACGACGCTCATACCGTGGAGCACCGAGATCGTGCCGGAGTCGTAGTTGGTCACGTAGATGTCCCCCTTCGCCTGGTCCCAGACTGCGTCGAACGGGAAGGAACCGACGGACACGGTACCGTACACTTTCCCGAGGCCGTTGATCACCGACACCGTATCCGATTCCGAGTTGACGACGTAGTCCCGAGCGTTCCCATAGTCGTAGGCGATCGCGATGGGGCCGTGCCCGACCTTGATGTTGATGTTCAACGACTCAGTGAACGGGTAGAGCGCGTCGACCGAAGTCACGTTGTCGCTGTGGTAGTTGGCCACGAGGAATCTCCCGGAGTGCGGGTCGTAGGCCAGGGCAAGGGGCTCCGTGCCCACGGTGATGTTTGCTTCGACGGAGCCGATGCCCGAACCGGTTCCGATGAAGGTCACCGTGTTCGACCCCGAATTCGCGACCCCGATCACGGAGTCCCCCGGATCGAACGCCATGCCGGCGGGAAGATCGAATCCGCCCAGATCGTTCCCCGAGATCGTGCCGATGACCGTGGTCCCCGAGATGACGTAGACCTCGTCCCAGAAGTCGTCGTCCACGTAGACGTAGTTGTTCGTCGGGTCGTACACGGCGGCCGTCGGCTCCGAGTAGGTGCCGGTAAGCTCACCGGGAGGTATCGTGGCGACGAGCTGGCACGCTCCGTTGAAGATGGAGATGTTCGCGGTCAGCCCGTTCGGAACGTAGATGTCGTGGTTGACCGGGTCGTACGCGTCCGTCCCCGGATAGTTCCCCGAGTGACAGGAGGTGCCGCTCGTGACCGGTCCTGCCGTCGGAACAGCCTTGCCGTACAGGTAGACCTTCGCGGGATTCACCCCGGTGACGAATAGTCGGTCATTCGCCTGATCGTACTCGACTCCCAGGAGGCCCGCCGAGGCAGGTCCCGTGATGGTGCGGACGACGCTGAGGTCCTGGATCTCCGAGACGGTGTTGGTCTCATAGCTGACCACGTCCACGCTGAGGGTCGCCTGATCCCACACGGCGCTCTCGGGATCCGTGCCGACCGCGACCGATCCGAACTGGGAACCGACCGCCGAGATGACCGTCACATTATCCGAGGCCAGATTCGCAACATAGTCTTCAGAATCCTCGGCGTCGAAGGCGATCCCCTTCGGAAAGGTTCCCACGGGAATGTTGATGTTGGCCGCTTGGTCGGTAGGGTCCGTCGCGAGCATGGACGTGACGTTGTTGCTTCCCAGGTCGGTCACCAGCAGACGCCCCCAGAAGGGATCGTAGGCGAAGAACGCAGGGTCGGAACCCACTGTGTTGGTCCCCACGATGGAGGTGCCGGACATGAAGGCGACGCTGCCCGAGCCGTAGTTCGATACCGCCATGACCGAGTCTCCCGGGTCAAACGCCACGCCGTAAGGCGCATCAAAGCTCGAGCTGGCGACCGTCGCGACCAGCTTGGTTCCAGCAATCTCGTAGACTCGGTCGAGCGCGTAGTCGGTGACGTAGACGCGATTGTTCACCGGGTCGAAGCCCGCTTGGAGAGGCTCCGAGTCCGCCCCGAAGGCCACGGTCGCGATGAGCTTACACGCGCCGTTCAGGATCGAAAGGTTGTTGTTCAGACTGTTGGGGACGTAGACGTAGTGATTTACCGGGTCGAAGGCCTCGAACGCCGGCACGGCTCCCACCGCGCAGGACGAGTCCCTCGTGACGTGCGACCGCAGCATCGAGGCCGGGGTCGCTGCGCTCGACGCCCCCGATCGCTCACCGACCGCGATCGGTGACAGCATCAGCGCCGCGACGCCCACAATCAGCACCATCGCAACGCGCCCGCAGTTTCGATTCCCCCGCCATCTTCCGGCGAACACCGTATTCCCCCCGGGTGTCCCGTCGGCTCCCGGAGCCTGACCTCGAATAAGGACCCTCCGATTGTTCTCAGCGGAGTAGGGTACCGGACCACCTTCCGGCTGCAACCACAATCGCGACTGCGATCTACTCGAGCCAAACCGTCTCTTCGAGGCCCGCGAAGTGGCGGTCACCGGTAAGAATCGACGTTCTTTGCGACCTGGCGGTGGCGAGAATCAGTGCGTCGGCGAGGCCCGGCAGGTTCATGCCTCGCGCTCGGGCCCTCGATCGGAGTTCAGCGAGGGAGTGCGCCGCGCCGATCGCTATGGAGGAGTCGATGGGTGTGACATCGGATGCCTCCCCAACGGCCCTCAATTCCCCTCGAATCTCACCGTCCGAGAAACCATCGCGCTGCAGCGCGGCGGCAAGCTCCGCGAGCACAATCGAGGGACTGAAGCACCGCTCGGCGTTCGCGATCTTCTCCCGCGCCCTTCGTCCCTGACGCGAGTCACGCAAGATCTCGACCCAAGCGAATGTATCAATAGTGAGATCCAAGTCGGTCCTCCTCCCTG
>JASHWL010000158.1 GCA_030044105.1 Thermoplasmata archaeon | reverse complement strand
CGTCCGCAGCGACCCGACGACCCTGATCGATCCCAAGGAGGCCGAGAAGAACATCCGCGACCTGATCCCCGCCGAGGCGGAGATCAACCAGCTGTTCTTCGAACCCGAGACCGGCGAGGTCACGATCGAGGCCGCGAACCCCGGCGCGGCGATCGGGCGCGGCGGCTCGGTCCTGAACGATCTCAAACGCAAGATCGGCTGGGTGCCGACCGTCGTCCGGACGCCCCCGATCCCCTCCAAGACCGTCGAGGAGGTGCGCATCCACCTCCGGAACTCGTTCGACGACCGCCGCTCGTTCCTCAAGAAGGTCGGGATCCGGATCGCCCGGGACCCGCTCCCCGAGAAGCTGTGGGCGCGCAACACCGCGCTCGGAGGCTATCGCGAGGTCGGCCGGAGCGCCCACCTGCTCACGACCCAGAACTCGAAGGTCCTGATCGACTGCGGCATCGATCCCGGGTCGGACCGCACCCCGTTCTTCAACGCCCCCGAGCTCCTGCCGCTCGATTCGCTCGACGCCGTCGTCGTCACCCACGCCCACCTCGACCACTGCGGCCTCGTCCCGGTCCTGCTCAAGTACGGGTACAAGGGCCCGATCTACTGCACCGCCCCCACGCGCGACCTGATGACGCTCATGCTCCTCGACGCGATCAAGGTCGTCAACCAGGAGGCCCGCCGCGGCCTCTACGACTCGGCGCAGGTCCGCGAGCTCGTTTGGCGGACGATTCCGCTCCGCTGGGGCGAGACCACCGACATCGCCCCGGACATCCGCCTCACCATGCACAACGCCGGCCACATCCTCGGCTCCTCCATCTGCCACTTCCACCTCGGCCAAGGGGATCACAACATCGCCTTCACGGGCGACATGAAGTACGAACGGACCTGGCTCTTCGACCCGGCGAACACGAGGTTCCCCCGTCTGGACACCCTCGTGATCGAGTCGACGTACGGCGGGGCGCGGAACGTGCAGCCCAGTCGCCAGCAGGCCACCGACGAGTTCTGCGCCTACGCGAGCACCGTCCTCGGTCGGGGAGGGAAGCTCCTCGTCCCGGTCTTTGCGGTCGGACGATCGCAGGAGATGATGCTCGTGCTCGAACAGGGCATGCGGGAGGGCAAGGTCCCCCGGGTGCCCGTCTACTTGGACGGCATGATTTTCGAGGCGACCGCCATCCACACGGCCTACCCGGAGTTCCTGAACACTCAGCTCCGGACCCAGATCTTCCAGCAGGGGGACAACCCGTTCCTCTCCGAGATCTTCCGTCGGATCGACTCGCCGCACATGCGGTCGGAAGTACTGGACTCCCCGGAGCCGTGCGTCGTCCTCGCGACGTCGGGCATGATGAGCGGAGGCCCCGTGATGGAGTACTTCCGTGGATGGGCGCCGAACCCCTCGAACGCGCTGCTGTTCGTCGGCTATCAGGCCGAGGGTACCTTCGGCCGCCGGCTGCAGCGGGGTCTCGCCGAAGCGTCGTACGTCGATGGCGGGCGGCCCGTCTCGGTACCCGTGCGCGTCGAGATCGCCACCGTCGAAGGGTTCTCGGGGCACTCGGACCGCAACCAGCTCATGAACTACGTCGGCAACCTCGATCCGCGGCCGCGCCAGATCCTCGTGAACCACGGAGAGGAGTCGCGGGCCGTGGACCTGGCCTCGAGCCTCCACCGCAGGTTCGGGATCGCCACGCAAGCGCCCTTGAACCTCGAAGCCGTCCGCGTTCTCTAACCGGATCCGCGGAGCCGCCGCGCGGTCCCTTCTGTCGATATCCGACCCGACGGCCCGCGCGGTGCGCGAGCGGGGTCAGGCGGCGGACTCGGAGTCGACGAGCGGCCGTGATCTCGACTCTGAGGCGGCGGCGTCCATGTGGTGCGGGTGGCGATGCCCCGTCGTTCCGCCGGCGACGGCCGGGGTCCCGAGCGAGTACCGGCCGAACGCGATGCCCTTGACCCCCCGCAGGTCCTCGGCCGCGTTGACCACCTCGTCCCGCTTGCCGACCAATCCGATGAGTTGCATGCAGGACCCTCCCTCCAGGTGGACGTGGGAGGACGACCTCACGTGCACCCCCCAGCGATGTTCGACGGCGGTCAGACGTCGGAGGACGTTGGGCGCGTCGTGCCGGTAGATCAGGAGGACGCTCGCCACCGAGTCCGAGTCGGGATCGCCGAGTTCGTGCTCCGCGAGTTCCTTCCGGATGAGGGCGCGGATCGCGTCCGAGCGGCTCGGGGAGTTCCGTTCCCGGACCCATCCGTCGAGCAGGGCCAGGAGGTCCGGATCCAGCGAAACGCCCAGCCGGACGACGTACTTCTCCTTCCGCTTGCGCCCGCGATGCGCCGCATCCGTACCACGCCCCGGTGGATCGGGCCGTCGGACGTCTCTCGCCATGCCGCCTCGGCGACCTGGCGAGCTACGAGCCGCTGATAACGGTGCGGCTCGCCTCGCGCGCGCCAGGTACCGCGGTGTTACGTTCGTCGAAAACACCCCAAGGTTTTAGGCCCCATTGGCCGTGGGCCGGGATGTGACGACGGCTTCCGCGAACGCTCCCAATCCGCTCACGGAGGTCCGGAACCCGTTCGTGCTCTCTCGCGCCGAGTGGGTCAAGGTCGTCCTGATCTACGTGGCCATCGCCGCGGCGACCGGGATTGGTATCTACGCCACCTTCTGGATCGGGACCCAGTACGCCATCTTCTGGGCGTTGGGCATCCTCGCCTACACGCTCGGCCTGCGCCACGGTGTGGACGCCGACCACATCTGCGCGATCGACAACACCACGCGGAAGCTGATCCAGCAGGACAAGCGCCCGACGACCGTCGGGACGTGGTTCTCGCTCGGGCATTCGACGATCGTCGTCGCGATGATCGCCGTCCTGGTCGTCGCCACCCGGTTCATCGCCAGCAACCTTCCGGCGTTCGAAGCGGACGGCGCGGTGCTGGGGACCCTGATCTCGGGCGCGTTCCTCTACGTCATCGCGCTGATCAACTTCCTGATCTTCTGGGAGATCTATCTGATCTTCAGGGCCCTCCGCTCGGGGGCGCTGGATCAGAAGAAGCTCGACGAGACCCTGCTGAAGCGCGGCTTCATGAACCGCTACTTCGGCAAGCTGTTCCGGTTCGTCAACGAGCCATGGCAGATCTACCCCATCGGGGTGCTCTTCGGGCTGGGGTTCGACACGGCCTCGGAGGTCGCGCTGATCGCGATCACGGTCACGACGGCGACCGCGGCCGCCCACTTCCCGCTCTGGATGGTGATGGTGCTGCCGTTCATGTTCACCTGCGGGATGGTGCTGACCGACACCACCGACGGCTTCGGGATGCGGTTCGCGTACGGATGGGCTTTCCTCCGACCGATCCGGAAGGTCTACTACAACCTCACGATAACCGTGATCTCGGTCATCGTTGCCGTGGTGATCGGGACGATCGAGCTCCTGGGCGTGCTGGCCTCGGAGCTCCACCTGTCGGGCGGTCCGTTCGGGTTCTGGACTACCATGAACTGGCTGAACAACTCGAACGGGCCGGACGGCATCGAGATCTGGGGGTGGTGCGGGATCATCATCATCCTGTTGTTCGTGGGCAGCTGGGCGGTCTCGATCGCCATCTATCGGTGGAAGCACCTCGAGCAGGTGGGCTTCGCCAAGCCCCCGATGCCTTCGGAGCTCCCCTCGCCCGAGTCCACCGTTCCGCTCGAATCGACCTAGGTCCGGGCCCCGTCGACCACGGCCGCTCGGTGGCGGGATTCCTTGTTCGGGGTACGGGCCCGCCGGGATTCGACGCCGTGGTCACCCTCGGCTACTCCGGGGGGTGCGACGGCGGACCCTCTATTCCGCGTGGGGGACCAGTCGAGCTAGACGACCATCGTACGTTGCCAGGTAGTCGATCCTCATCTCTCGCAAGGTCGCGATCAGGGATGCATCCGTGAAACTGAGACCCTGATCCCGGAACCTCCGGTACTCTTCCCAAGCGGGTTCTAAGACGGCCACCCCAAGTGATACCGCCGTTAGCCCGCGGAGCCCCGGCGTCGGCAGCGGGAGGAAACGCCGGAGCGACTCCTCGAGGTCCGCGGACCGTGTCCGTGCCCGAGCCAGCATGAACAGTTCATCGATGACATGATCGGAGACGAACGGCTTTCCGAACTCCCGCCGGGCGATCCGAGAAACGAGCCCCATCGCATCCTCATGTCGGGCGTCGTCCGCATGGAGAAATGCGAAGATCACTCCGGTGTCGAGGAGGACCGTCACCGTACGGCCCTCGCGATCGTCTCGTCGATCTCCTCTTCCCGGGTTGTGATCCCGGTACGCACGACCAGACGGCGGAGGCCCGCGATCTCGCGTGGGTTCATTGGACGGTCGGAGTCGTTTGACCAGCGACGCTGCTGGGCCTCGCCGAGGTCCAGCAGCCACGCGAGGACGGCCTGCTGCGGAAGGCGACGGCCCCGGTGCACTGTGATTTCCCCCTGCAGACGGTCCAGCCGCTCCTTGTCGCGAGGGAGCATCTTCACGGACGTCGCCATGACATTAAGTAGAGTGCTCTACCAAATAGATGTTTCTACATTTCTACCGACAGACGGTTGAAGAACATCTACCTCCAGGAGACCGTCGAGTGCATCGAGGTCCATGAGCGGCGGTTCGAGAAGCTTGTCCGTCACAGATCCGCTAAGGTGCGTGCCCGTCAGTCAACGACGTCGGGCCGAGGGGAACCGGCCGTCTCCTTGCGGTTGCCAAAGGTCCGGCTGGACCCAGCATGGGATTCTTCGGTCTCGCACCCTCGCTAGGGGTGCGTCGGATCGTAGGTCAGCTCATAGAGCACGCCATCGGGTCCCCGGAAGTGCTGCCAGGCATAGCCGGTCCGGGGATCCCGGTGGAGCTGACCCACAAGCTCGACATCGGCAGACCTGAGCTCCTGGCACGCGGCGTCGATGTCCTCGACCAGGAACCCGACCGCGACCTTGTTCGCCCGGAACTGTTCGGGTCCATCTGGTCCCTCCGGCCCGAACAACTCTAGGGCACCGCCATCCGGCAAGCGAAACGCCGCGAAGCTCCTGTCCCTCCGAATCGCTCGAAGGCCCAGAACCTGCTCGAAGAGCTGGGCCGATACCTTCACACTGGTTGTTTTTACCCCAACCCAGGCCACGCCCTTGACCCGCATGGGCCGATGCGAGGTGCGCTTCGAAGGTTACGTTTCCCGCCCCCCACGTCTGGCCGGATTCCCTGATCCTTCAGCCCCCCGCAGGGAGACGAGCTGACGACGCAACGAACCCGCGCGTCGAACAGAGTCCGGAGAACCTCCCGTACCTCGCCTTCCAGGATCGCCGGTTCCCATTCCGAATGGATCGCGGGCCAGTTCCCGCGTCTTCCGGTCGTGGACAATCGCCCGCCGACGCGCCCAGGAGTTGACCAGCCTCCTCCCGCCGTCCCGTGGAAGCCGCCGGCGTGGGCTCCAAGAGGAAGGTGTCACGGGCCCGCCGGGCTTCGAACCCGACCGCCCGGTTCAGCTCGACGCGCCGGGGAGGAGGTCGAACTCCGAAGGCCCGGGAGGGATCCAGTCCCGAGCAAAGGTACGCGAAGAGGACTCCTCGAGCGGCTCGGCCGCTATCGACGGTCCACTCGGTACTCGGACTTCACCAAACCCTTCGGAAAGACCTCGGTTCTCACGTGCTGGACCCGAAGGTCGTGCGCCAACGCCCCGAAGAGAGGAATTCCTTCCCCGATGAGGACCGGGTACCGGTTGATGATGATGCGGTCGACCAGATCGGCCCTGAGGAAGCGCTGGATCGTCTCCCCTCCATCGACGTAGAGATGGCTCACTCCGAGTCCGGAGAGTCGGGCCACGACCTGCTCCGGAGCTTCCGAGGTCACCGTGCAATCCACTCCGGTCGGAACTCTCACCTTGGCGGGGGTCCTGCTCAGGACGATCGCCGGCTTCTGGTACGGCCACTTCGGTCGCCCGGCCGCCCAATCGAAGGTCCTCCGGCCGATCACGTGGGCATCTACCGTGGCGACGAACTCGCCGAAGCCGTTGCGGTCATAGTCCGCCTCCGGTAGAATGTCGAAGCTCAGGTCTTTTCGGGCGATGAACCCGTCGAGGCTGACCCCGACGAAGACCGAGATCTGCATTCTACCCCTGTAATGCCCCAGGTCTTATCCGGTTTTTCTCTCCGGGCGACAGCTCCGGGGCCGAGCGGCTGGCGGGCGGTTTCTTTGAGCTCGATCGCCACGAGGTCGCGGACGAAAGTCCGCGACCACGCTCTCGTCACCGCCCACTCGATGGAGCGGGCCCGCCGGGATTCGAGCCTGCTTCGGTAGGGAAGAATGCCGTCGCGAGCCAACATCGGCCACCGAATCTCCTGATCCAAGCATCGAAGAGGTGACGGCGCCGGATCGAGGATCGCATGGCGGAGGCTACCTCTTCGTTCTTCAGTGCGAGGTACCGGAGCGTCGTCTTCGCGTCCGGGTGCCCGAGGGAGTCGCTGATGATCTCGAGGGGGCGGGCCCGGGTCCATTGGGTCCGCCCGGAGGGGCCCGGTGCGGCCGCTCAGATCAAAGTCCCTTCCAGTCGGTGGCCGGCAGAACCCGAGGCGGAAGCCCTCCCCTCAAGAGCACAATTCTACCGGTGGAGCCGGTGTCTTTGGCGAGAGCGACGATCGCATCGGCAACCTCGGAGGAAGCAAGAATCGGCGGGAGTCGTATTAGTTCCTCCGGAGCCATTGCTGCCCGGTTCCGTCGCGACGAAGGGGTATCGACCCAGTCCGGACAGACGCAGTGCACTCGAATCCTCCATCTCGCATAGAGAGGAACCAACGAGGAAGTGAGTCGAATGAGGCCGGCCTTGGCGGCCGCGTACTCGGGGGAGGAGTGCGGGCCCCAGCCCAGCCCCGCGACCGATCCGACGTTGATTACCACCCCTCCCTGCCGCTCAACCATCATCGGTATCACAAGCTGGGTCGCAAGCATGGGACCGGTGAGATTCAGGGAGATGCTCTTGAGCCAGTGTGTGGCAGGGGCGTCAGGGAAGTACGGGCGAGGGGCGCCGCCGGCGTTGTTCACTAGGATGTCGAGGGGTCTCCCTGTGTCTCGGATCCCCGAAAAGAGTCCCCGCACCTGTACCTCGCTGGTCAGGTCCGTTTGGACGAACTCGGAATCGAGCTGAGCCGCCGCGGCGCGACCGGCGTTGGCATCAAGATCCGCGACAATCACCGAGGCGCCTTCGGTTCTCAGTCTCTGGACGACCGCCCTACCGATCCCGGCGGCGCCTCCTGTGACCAGCGCGTTCAGTCCCTCGAGAGAGGGCGAGTCAGGCGTCGTTACCACGTCCCGGGAGGCAGATCGGAGAGTTAATCGGTTCGGCTCCCGCGCGATCAATCTCCCTCGAGAGGGATGGTCGCTCGTTAGCGAGCTAGCGCAAAGTGGGGCTCCCGCGAGGACTCTTCCGAGTCCTGCCGGTTACGGGCTGCACGACCGGCGCCATCGATCCGCGAAGGACTGCGCGGTGAATCCCCGAACGTTCCGAGTCATCCTTCCCTCGGATCGATGGGGTCGCCGCCATGGGATCGACAAGAAACGTGTCACGGACCCGCCGGGATTCGTACCCGAGCCGGGTCCGGGCGGTCGCTCGGGATCGACCTCGAGCCGAGTCACGGTGGTGCCACCCTGGGACTTTACTTTTGGTAAAGATTATTTACTCACACCGACTGACCTACACGTGGCGACTACCGCAACTGTCAGCTCCAAGGGCCAGATTACCCTCCCGAAGCGGCTGCGCGACAAACATCACCTGGAAGAGGGCCAGCTCGTTCTCGTTCTGGAGACCAAGGACGGCGTCCTCATCCGCCGGGGCCGGAAGAGCCTCCGCGGGCTCCTCCGGGGGAGGATCGACGCACGGCAGGCCGAGAAGGAGATTCGTCTCCTTCGCAAGGAGTGGCGGCTTTGACCGGGGCAGTCATCGACACCGTGGCCCTCATCGGGCACCTGAACGACTCGCTTCCGAAGGGTGCGGCCGGCCTGTTCCGCGCCGCGGAGAACGGCGAGGGCGTGCTGTACCTGCCGGAGATCGCCCTGGGCGAGTTCGCCTACCTGGCACTCCGGGGGAGACTGGGACTGGAGCATCCGAGGGGGCTGGTAGAAGAGGTCGTCGATCAGGTCCGCGCGGGCGGTTACATCCGGCTGTCGGCACTGGATGCCGCGGGGTGGGGAGTCTTCTTGGATCTGAATGTCCCAGAGCTCCACGATCGGCTGATCGCTGCCGACGCCGTCGCGCGCCGAGTACCTCTGGTCACGAACGACCGAGAACTCGCGAGAATCCCTGGGCTCGAGCGGGTGTGGGAGTAACGGGGGCCCCGTCAAGCTGGAAGTACGGGCCCGCCGGGATTCGAATTTGTTCCTGCAGGGAGATGCCGTGACGAGCTGCGGTAGGGCGAGACGCTGGCTAGGTCGACACGGGTCCTTTTCGCGTCGCACATTCTAGACCATATGCGTCGTCCCGGGACGGTAGCGGTCACAGAACGAACGAGCGCTCACCTTTGCGAGGAGAGCTGATGTCTCGGATGACCTGCGAGCGCCCTACGAATGATACCTCGGACCTCCGAGGCCGCCGGGAAGGTGCGGCCATCATACTTCGTCAGCCACGCGAACTGGCTGTGTTCGCGTGGATCCAGCTTGGGAAGGGCGCTAGATCGAGTGGTGCAGAAGAAGTCGATCTCGATCGAACGTACGCTCCGACCCCTAGCGATTGGGTAGTCGAAGAACTCTGTCCAGAAAGGTTGACCCACTACTGAGGTGAGTCCGGTCTCCTCCCGTATCTCCCTTCGGAGAGCCCGTATCGGTGTCTCTCCCACTTCCACATGGCCGCCGGGCATATCCCACGTGCTCGGGAACGCGGTCAACGTAGGCGATCGCTTCAGGAGGAGCATTCGTCCATCGCGAAAGAGGGCGGCCTTGACGCACACTTCCGCTCGCTGATTTCGCGCCACTAGCGATCTCAAGAGCGGGGGCCTTCTAACCCTTCCGTTATCCAGGCATCTCCCTACGTCGGGTCCGATTCCATCAGGCTTACGAACCGATCGGGCGGCGTGTCTGGGCGCTGCCGCTACAGAGGACCAGGACGGGCGCCGGCCCGGACGGTGCTCCCGCCGGGGCTACCTCCCCCCTCCAGGCTGGCCTGACCCGACTGCCCGTGGGGCTCGTGCGTGGAACCGGGGGGTGGAGAACGGGGGAAACCTCGAGGGTGCCGGCTGCGGGACAGTTTCGTGCTCTTCGAGCCGCGAGGGGGCGGGCTCAGAAATGGTTGGGCCGGCCGCGTGGGCCGGCCCGGGCTCTGCCGGACGGAGGTAGGTAGAGCGGAGCAGAGCCGCGTAATCCGAGTTCAGCCGATCGATGTCGCGGTGGAGCAGGGGGCAAGGGGGCGCGGTTGGTCCGCGACGGCACTTTTCTCTGACGGGACGGGCCCGCTGGGATTCGAGCACGGGTCAGGGGCTCCGGAGCCCCCGCGAGATCCGAACACCGCGAGAGTCGGACCGAGCGGGCACCGAGGTGCTGGCAGGGGGCGCGACGGACGGCACCCTCCCGCTCGCCTCGGGCGAGGCTCACGCGAGGCGACCTCCCGCATACCGCAGTCGGTAGACCGTCTGATGGCCTTGGGAGATCTCCTCCGTGCCGGAGAATGCTGCGATCGATCCGGTCCATCGATTGCGGTAGTCAAAGTTGCGATCTCCGAGCCTCCGCGGACCGCGGAATGGCGCCTCCACGGTCACCGCCAAGAGGACCTTCCTAAGGAACCGGTAGACCGGGGCGGTTTCCGCCGGCCTTCGACCTAGCGAGGGAAGCATACCGCCCGCGTAACTCATGGACCACTCCGGCGTTACGTCGTGCGTCACGAGTTCGAGTCCCGCGAACCGTCTCACGCCGAAGTAGATGTCCCGGTAGCTCCGGTCCGCCTCCGAGAACTCCAGTTGCTTCGCGCCGGGGAGGGAAGACGGAACGGTGGCTGCATCGCCGCGAGCCGCGTACGTGTGTCGTTTCGCGCTCACAAGAAACTGCGCCAGTGACGTCCGAGTTCGTAGAGACTCCACGCTGCCGAATCGCCTGAGCGCCGATAAAGCTCCAGTGTGACCGTCCCATTCGACGCCACCCGAGCCGTTGGCGCATGAGGGCACGACGAATTCAGCGCTGGGTCCTCCTCTCGCGGCCGTCGCCGGCGCCGGGCTCTGCGATCCTCCTTGGTGCTCCGGACTTCTTCGCGAGGGCGCGAACCCGTGGAAGGATGGCTCGACCGCGCTCGAGCATGAGTTCGTGCTCGAACTGGTCCTCTCTCGGGTCGAGGGAGACCGCCGCCACCGGCACTACGAAGAACGTGGTATGGAGCCCACCATGACTCGAACCCGGGATCATTCTGGCCCTCTCGTTCCTCGGGCCAATTCCCCAGAGGCGACCCACGGCGATGCGGGGATGGTGGGTCAGTGTCCACGTGCCGGTGGGCGCCGGGACGCCCGGACCCGACGGAGCTGGCGCTCGATCTGGGGCAGGCGGTCCCGAACGAACGCCCAGACCGTCTCGGGATCCGGGCGCATGTACTGGTGTATCAGTCGAGTCCGGAGCTCTCGGAGGTCCTTCCAAGGAACCAGAGGGTTCGACTTCTTGAGGCCCTGGGATGCCTGGTCGGCCGACTCGGACAAATGCTCCAGATGGTGGATGATGAGCTCTCGGGTATCATAGTCCGAGAAGAAAACCGAGCGCCGCCGGGCGGCGTACCCCTTCGTACGCTCGATGGCTTCGAGCATCTCATCGAGCCGCAGCTCGTCCGGGGTCGTCACAACGGAATCGCCTCAAAGAGGGCCTGGGGCCGGACCAGGGGATGCAGGCCGGCCTCGGTGACGACGTCCACCTTCCGCGCGAGGAGCCGACCGAGTTCCCGCTCGAGTTGTATCTGGTCGAACAGGTCCGCGCCCCTCCGGAATCGCACGAGAAGATCCAGGTCACTGGACCGGGTCGCCTGCCCTCTGCGAACCGAACCGAAAACCCGGACGTCTCGCGCCCCGTACCGGTGTGCGATCCGAAGAAGCTCGACCCGGTGCTTCCCGACCACTTCCCCGACACCGAGCCCCGAGCGAGGCCCGAGGGCACGGGAGATCTTAGGGCGGTCCCACCGTTCAGACTTGCAACGAGGACAGATCCGGACCACCGGCTGCGAGGGGCGCCATGCGTACGCGCAACGGAAGCAGCGCAGAATCGGAATCTCCACGACCTGCATCTGGCCCCCTCGATATCGCAGAAGCACGGAATTGATAAATCTACCTTGAGGTAAAATGTGACGACGCAGTGAACCGACTCGTCAGGCAGAGTCCGGAGGACCTTCCGGACCTCGCCTTCGAGGATGGCCGGCTCCAGCCCCGTCGGGATCGCGAGCCACTCCCTACGTCTTCAGTCCGAGGAGGATTGGCAGCCGGCTCCCCAACGGACCGGAAGGGCCTGTCCTTCAGGCCGCCGGCATGGGTTCTATAAGGAAAGTGTTACGGGCCCGCCGGGATTCGAACCCGAACGACGGAACCGCGGCCCCTACTTGGAACGGCCGTATGTGCCGAGGTACGTGGCCGTCGCGATGACGCGCGACCGGATCGCACTGCGCACGGCGTCAGCGGTCAGACCCGGCGCGGCATCGATCGGCGCGGACAACGCGTAGAGGTGGAGGATGTACCGGTGCGGCTTCCCCGGCGGCGGAGACGGACCCTGGTATCCGATTTCGTCCCAACTGTTCCGACCCTGCCGGCTCCCGTCGGGCAGGGCCTCGGCCCTCGGCAGGCCTTCCGCGAGCTCCCGAGTCGACGCGGGCAGGTCGTAGATCACCCAGTGCACCCACGTGCCTCCGGGAGCATCGGGATCGTCGAGCACGAGGGCGAAGGACCGGACCCCGGCGGG
>JASHWL010000017.1 GCA_030044105.1 Thermoplasmata archaeon | reverse complement strand
GTCCCGATGCGACGGACCTTTGCCTCAAACTCCGCCATCGAATTAACATTCCATTATAATAGATTAGTATTTCGCCGGCCTCGGAAGGTGGTATACGCCGGATCGCCGTTGTCGGGGCCGAGAGCGACCGGCTTCGGCCCTCGCCACCCGTGCGACCCTTCGCGGGCCGTTCACGAGGAGCTGGTCGCTCAGATTCTGCGTCCGGACACGCCGGAGGACCCACACCGTAGACCGACCGACGCCGGTACCGCACGCACGGCGGCGTCAGGGAAGCCCTCGTTCGAGCCACCGCGAGGCCGGGAGGCTCAGAGCGTCCGACAAACTCCAGCCCGATCCTCCGATCACGAGCTTCCGAGTTCGATGGAACGTCGTACCGAATGCCTCGAGACCGGAGAGGTCTCCGGTGCTCGAGCCGCTCTTTACCTCAACTCCCAGGACGGCTCCGCGGTCGCGTAGCACGTAGTCGACCTCATGATCTCGCTCCCGCCAGTAGAAGAGCTCACCGATCGGCCGCGTCGTGGTGTTGAGAATATGGGCCCCGACTCCGGTCTCTACGACGCGACCCCAGTACGCTCGATCCGAACGCGCCTCCTCAAGGGGAAGGGAGGAATACGCCGTCATCAGCGCGGTGTTGTGAACCAGGAGCTTCGGGATCGATCCCCGTTGACGAACGGTCCGGCCGGAGTACTTCTGGAGCCCGCACAACATGCCGGCTCCGTTCAGTAACTCGAGATAGTGGGCCAGCGTTGTGGCGTTCCCGGCGTCCGGGAGCTGGCCGAGCATCTTCTGGTACGAGAGTATCTGTCCCGAATGCTCGCAACCCAAGCGAAACAGCTGTCGAAGGAGCGCCGGCTTGTCGACGCGAGAGAGCAGCAGCACGTCGCGGGAGATCGTCGTCTCGATGAGCGAATCCAGGATGTACGATCGCCAGCGCGTCTCGTCGGTGGTCAGCGAAGCCGCGCCAGGATAGCCGCCGAAGAAGAGGTAGCGGTCGAGGTCCCAGCCGAACGCCTCCGACATTTCCTGGAACGACCAGTGCGGGACCCGAATCACTTCGAATCGGCCGGCCAGGGTCTCGCTCAGTCCCCGCTGAACCAGCAGCGGGGCCGATCCCAGGACCACGACCTTCACCGCACGACGCTCGCGCGTGTCGGCGTCCCAGAGGTGCTTGACGACGCCGGACCACCCGGGGATCTTCTGGATCTCGTCCAGCACCAGTAGGGCGCTCCCGCCCTCTCCCCGAGGCACGAGCTGTCGTGCCACTTCCCACTGGGCCTCGATCCACGACGTGCCCGGTAACCCGGGCTCGTCGGCGGTCGCGTAGTGGGCCGGACCGGCCAACCGCGCCATCGCCTGTCGTACAAGCGTGGTCTTGCCAGATTGACGCGGACCGAAGAGGACCTGCACGTGCCGGCGCGGCTCTCGCAAACGCTTCGCAAGAACCCCCACGAGCGGCCGCTGATACTCCCCGGGACTCCCACGCTTCAACATTTTACTCAGTGTATTGAGTAAAATGTTGCATTATATTGAGTATTCGGTTCGAGGGACCCAGGCCTCCAACCTCTCCGCGCGCCCGACGACGGAAGCGCTGGCGTCCCGGCGTTTGAGCACCGAGCGGCCAGATGCCTCTTCCACCACGCTCAACCATGTCGTCGCCGGGGGCACGATTGAGTTTCGACCCTGGTTGGCCCTCCGTAAACCGGGCCCTCTCGATGCTGCCGGAGGGCCGGCGGGAGCGTTTCGGCTACGACATCGGCGAGCGCCCAGCTACGACGTGCGCGGCGACTGAATCGATAAGCCTTGGACTTGCTTCTTGCTCGCGATAGCGTCGCCGCCGTGACTGCCTAATCCGGTGATGTCGTCGATGGTCGTCCGACGTCGAGCCCGCCGGTCGGATTTCGCGAGATCACGACCCCGCGCTCGCCGGCGGGGTCGCAGACACGCGGGGCAGGGCCACCCGAGACTGGTGGGTGAGGCGGAGAAGAACACCGGGCCGGCCCGAGCGTGGCGAAAGCACACGAACAGTCGGCGTTCCGATCCGTCCGGCGCGCGAGAAGGATACACGCGCCAGTACACGACGCGCACGGGCCGCCGGGGTCTGGCCCTCGCCATCGCTCGCTCCGCCGGGCGACCGAGCTCGGGTCCGTGCCGCGAGGCGGTCCTGAGGTCCCACGAGCGCAGCAGGGAGCGCGGCTGAACCCAGCGCTCCAGCGTCCGTCGAACCGCAGCGGTGGGATCCCGCCGGGTCCACTCCGCGTACGAGGTGACCGAGACCACGCCCGAGGGGCAGGCCCGGACCTCCCACCGGCCAGGCAGCGAACTCCGGACACTCCGCGCGCGGATCGGCTGGTCGCAATGACGGTAGCACCTTCCGCCGGGGGACTTCAGGGCGGCCCGCACCGCCGGCGGCCACCGCCGCGCGCGCGTCAGGAGCGCGCCTCCGCGCGGACCCCTTTCAGCCAATCGCTAGCGAAGAGGTCCTCCCAAGCGCGAGCGGTGCGCGGCACCTGCTCCGAGAAGCCGGTGAGGAGGTGTTGGACCGA
The DNA here is from genome assembly GCA_030044105.1 of Thermoplasmata archaeon. GTDB lineage: Archaea > Thermoplasmatota > Thermoplasmata > Lutacidiplasmatales > UBA184 > Lutacidiplasma. The sequence continues at coordinate 1,797 of JASHWL010000017.1, read as the reverse complement.
TCCGTCCGACCACTCGAGGAACACTTGGGGAATGAGATAGTCCGGCGCGTTGTCTCCGTGCTCGCGAACGATCCGGTCCGCGTCCCGGACCTGGCCCTTGCGGTCGATGTCCAGAATGCGCAGCGGTATACCGAGGTCTCGCGCGAACCGCTTCCCGTTCTTCACCGACAGCGGCACGCAGTGCGGACACCACTGCGCGAGCACGATCGTCAAGCGCTTCGGAGCGGCACGGCTCGCTGACCGGGTCATCGCGGACGCCACCGCGTGCCGATATTTACCGCGGCCACTCGGAGGGGTCACGGGTGGCTTTCGTCGTGGAACTCGGGATCCGCCCCGGGCGGACTTACTCCGAAGCGACGGCCAATGCGGGGACGGGAACCCGGGCGCGAACGGTCAGGTCGTGCGGCAGGATTGCGCGATACGCACGATCCGCTGGAGCTTCTGCGAAGACAGGCGATCGGAGTCCGCCAGGAATTTGCGAAAACGCGCGATCTTCCGCGGATCGGCCCCCTTCCAGGCGCCGGCATACGCCGAGAGCCGTACGTGCGCCCCGGTAAGACGGAGGACCACCTCACTGAAGCTCTCGCCGTCCGCCTTCAGCGCGACGAGTGCATCGTAAGCCTCCTGGCTCAGAGCCATGGTCTTCGCCGTCATGCCATGAGGAAACTCACAACCTTCCATTACCTAGGCCCAGCCCCCCGGGGATCGAGCGCGGGACCCACAGGGAAGCGTGGTACGATGAGCGGGACCATCGGCGCAATGCTGCGATCTCGCGTCGACACCGTGCAGGCCAGCGATTAAACAGGCACGTCCTACGCCTCCCGTGACGGAAGAGGCCCCACCCCGACCTCGTTTCGACACCCTGGGCCGCCTCACGGAAGTTTTGCTCGGGCTGATCGGCGCGGGCGTCGCGATCGTAGTACTCGCGAACCCCCTCGTATCGCTGGGCACCCTCATCGTCCTCTTGGCGGTGGCCCTCGTCTCCGACTGCATCCGGTTGCTCGCTCCCTTCGGGACGGGCCCCCGTTGGTGGCTGCGCGTCGAGCACGACCTTCGCACCACGCTCGGCTGGCTCCTGCGGCTCGGACGGTTCGCGCTCGGCGCGATCGTGGTCCTGATCGTCCTGGCCGTGCTGCTCCTCCCGCAGCTCGGCGAACTGACGCTCCTTTACCTGCTGGCCGCGGGGGTCGTGATCCTCAGCATCGCCCGGATCACGCGGGCCTACGGTCCCGAGACCGCCGCTTGGCTCCGCATCTCCTCGGTCGGGACCGGCGTCATCGCCCTCGTCCTCGTCGTGGTAGCGGTCGCCGTCCCGAGCATCGGACTGCCGACGCTCGCGATCCTGCTCGCGGTCTCGATGCTGATCAACTCCGTGCAGAGCGTGGTCTGGGGCCTCCGCCCGACGGACCCGCGCCAGATTGTGCTGCTGAAGCTGGTCCTCTTCTCCCTGTTCTACGGCCTGGTGTTGATCAACTGGATCGATCTGTTCGGCAAGAGCGTCCCGGCGTACGGCGTCTGGCTGGTGCTGACGTACTTCGCGCCGTTCATCGTCCTGATCGTCTACGAGGGGTTCGGACAGTGGCCGCTCGCGCTCAGCCTCGGGCTCTTGGTCTCGCTGGCCAACGACGTCGGGTACTACTTCGTCGGGAACCTCCTGTTCGGGTTCCATCAGGACCTGCCGCACTGGATCGCGGGGCAGCTCGGCTTCCGCGGGGACCAGCTCGTCACGATCTTCCAAGCCGGTGCCGTGTCGATCGACGTGTACTCCTGGCAGATGGGATTGTCCATCTATCTCCG
>JASHWL010000157.1 GCA_030044105.1 Thermoplasmata archaeon | reverse complement strand
GGCGCCGGCCGAAGCACAAGGGCGTCCTGCGGATGACGCTCAAGAAGAGCCTGCGGCGCATCGCCGAGGAGCGGGCCCAGAAGCACTTCCCGAACCTCGAGGTCCTGAACTCCTACTGGGTCGGCGAGGACGGGAAGCAGAAGTTCTTCGAGGTCCTGCTCCTCGACCCGAGCCACCCCGAGATCCGGAGCGACCCGGCGCTCGCGTGGGTCACGGCCCCGGCGCAGAAGCGCCGCGTCTACCGCGGGCTCACCAGCGCCGGGCGCGAGGGGCGCGGACTGCGCTGGAAGGGGAAGGGGACCGAGCGGTTCCGTCCGTCGTACCAGCGCAACCGGCGCGACGTGCGGCGCACCCAGACGAAGGTCATCCCGTAGGGGAGGTCACACGGGCGCCGCCAGGCGCTCCTCGATCGAGTCGCCGCTCTTCTCGGCCAGTCGCCGGGCCCAACCGTACAGGCCCTCGACGTGCACGAGCTCGCCCCGCAGGATGCGCGCGAGCCGCCGGCGGTACTCAAGGTCCAGATCGGTCCGGTCGGCCTCGAGGAACTCCTTCAGCCGGTGCGCCAGGTGGCCGCCCTCCGCGTCCCAGTCGGTGAGCACGATCACGCGCCGCCCCGCGCCGAGCAGTTGCTGGGCCGTCCCGCCCAAGGTCCGGCCCCCATGGACCACCGCGATGCGGCCGCGCACCTCGAGGCGACGGAGCGCGCGACGGTCGCGCTCCCCCTCGACGACCAGGACCGTTCCCGGGTCGTCGCTTTCCGCCCGCAGATCGCGCCAGAGCCGCAGGAACTCTTCGAGCGGCTCCCCGGCGTTCGGTCGGTCCCGTGCCCGCATCGTTTCGCCTCGGCCGTGGGGCTCCGAGGACCCGGCCCGCAAAGATATTTCGATAGGGGTCGTGCATTCCCGGGGCGATGATTCGCGGGCCGCCCACCGCCCGCCACGGACTCTGGCCGGCCGAGGCCGTCGCCGTCGTTGCGGTGGTCCTGGTCGCGCTCACGATCCTCACGCTCGAGCTCGCGGTCGCGTCGGAGGTTGGGCCCTCCCCCATTCCCCCGGAAGTCTGGATGGACGACCAGGGGCCGGTCACCCCCGGAGCGATGGGCTGCCGGACGACACCGGGGGAGGTGTGCTTCGGGTTCAACGTGGGCGTGACGCGCTCGGGGGTCGCGCTTTCGGGCGTCGGGTTCGAGTTCGCGTTCGATGTGTACTTCACGGGGGGAAATCCCGGGGCGCCGGTAATGCCCCTGGGCCCCGGCGCGGCGGTGACCGTCGTCGACTCCTCGGGAACCGCCGTGGGCGCATGGAACTGGAGCTCGCGGTCGTGGGTCTATGGGAGCAACTGGCACCTTCCGGCGGGAGGCAGCGACGTGTTCGTGCTTGACACTGGAATCACGGAATTCTCGGCGGTGGCGAGGGGCTGGTTCACCGTGATCGTTTCGGCTCCTAACATCGGCTTCGCGAGCGCCCAGCTGCCGTCGGTCCCCTCGTAACCGCGAAGTTCCTATAGTCGCGCGCGTCTCGGCGAACCCCCGCGGACCCTCGATGCCGGACCATTACACGCAGTTGCTCGAGTGGCGTCGGATGGAGGCGGCGGTTCGGGGCCTCGCGAAGCTCCCGCACGACTTCTACCGCACGACCGCGGCCTACCTGCTCGAGATGCGCGGGGCCTACGAGGCCGAGCTGCGGGAGAATCCGTCGAGCCGCAAGGGGGAGATCCTGCGGCAGACGTACCAGCGCGCGACCCAGGTGGCGCGCGACATCATCGAGGCGCGCTCGCAGAAGGTCATGAGTGCGGCGTTCCAGGCGTCGATCGGCGGCATCAAGGAGCTCCCGAACGCGCTCCCGGAGGAGCGCGGGATCTTCGACGCGATGCTCGCGACGCTCACGGACCACCGCCGGCAGTCCGCTCCGTACCTCGAGGCGCACGCGCCGCCGTCGGCGGCGGCTCCGCCACGCACTCCGGAGGGTGCGGTCCCCGCTCCCGCCAAGGTGTCCGCGCCGGCTCCTGCGCCCGCACGCCCCGCGCGCGCGCCGGGACCGCTCGCGTGGGTGCGCATCGTGCAGGGTGGCCGGCGGATCGAGCTCGGCGCCGAGACGATCGACCTCCGTACCGACGACGTGATCTCGCTGCCCGCCGAGCAGGCGAAGTTGCTCATCGACGCGAAGGTCGCCGAGGCGGTCGAGAGCTCCGCGAACGTGCCCGTCACGTAGACGCCGGGGCGCCGGCCCCGAGCTCGAGCACGCGGAAGTTCTCGAATCCGAACAGGAGGTTCTTCGCGGCCAGCCGGAGGCGCACCTGCGCCTCGGCGCTCCCCGCGGCGCGCACCGCGTCCTCGAGGAGTTGGGGAAAGCCCCAGGCGCCGAGCGCCTCGGCCTGCGATCGGTACGCGAGCTCGGTGAGGCCGCTCGCCTGGGCCGCGGCTCGGATCCGCGTGAAGTTCACGAAGACCGAGAGGTCCGAGCCGCCCGGATCGCCCCACGGATCCTCGACGACCCGATGGCCGCGGAACGCGGCCAGCGTCCCGCGCGGCCGTCCGCGGACGAGCTCCGTCTGCTCCGCCCCGTAGTCGAGCAGGAGGGCCGCGCCGTGCTCGAGATGGTCGCCGATCTCCCGCACCGTGCCTTCGGCGGCCGGAGAGAACTCGAAGACGGTGCCGGGCTCGTCGACCGGCGGGAGCGGCGCCCCCGGGACGCTCCGTGCGAGCCCCCGTTCGGAGGGCGCGAGACCGTCCCTCCCGATCTCGACCCCGAGCTCGACCCATTCGGTTCCGTCCCATCGGAGTCGGCGCGCGGGCTGCGCGTCGAGGAACTCGTTCGCGAGCACGACGCCGGTGAACGGTCCCTCTTCGCCCAGCCATTCGAGCCGGCGGACCGGGATCTCGCCGCGATCCTTCCGGGCTCGGGCCATCGCTTCCTCGGCGCGCGCCTCGGACCGCTCGACCACGACGTACTCGTAGCCGGCCGGGTCCGCAGCCAGCGCGGCGAGAACCCCGGCGGCCAGCGTACCATCGCCGGGCCCGAGCTCGGCGATGCGGAATCGCTCGGAGCTCCCGAGGTCCGATCGCACGGACCGGATGCGCCGGGCGACGGCCTGCGCGAACAGCGGCGTGACGTGGGCCGCGGTGTAGAAGTCACCGCCCGGACCGAGCGGAGAGCGCGGCGCGGCGTAGTACCCTACCGCGGGGTCGTAGAGCGCGATCTCCATGAACCGGTCGAACGGGACGAAGTCCGAGGCGTCGGCCGCCGCGCGCAGACGATCGAGCACGGCCCATCGCCGGCTCGCCCCCTCGGCGGACGCCGCCGCCTCCGCGGGAGCCATGCGCCCGCTCAGCCGATGTAGCCGAGGTCCTCGCGCGCCGGCGGTCCGGGGCTCGGCCCGCCCTCGACGTGCTGCTCGGCCTCGTGGATCTTCTGCGCGATGCGGTCGATCTCCTGGGCCTTCGCCTGCAGCGCGGAGAAATCGATCGGGAGCTGCAGCGCCTGGGTGAGCACCCGGAGCACCGCCTCGGCGGCGCGGGGGTCGACGAAGTAGCCGCTGGTCTCGCCCATGAGACAGACCCCCTCCATGCCGAACAGGCGGCCGAGCCCGAGGAAGAGCCCCGAGGCGCCGATGAGGCCGCCACCGGGGTCGTTCCGCGAGAACACGACGTTGAACTTCTTCATCGCGTCGACGCGCGACGCGGCGGTCGCCGCCCCGAGCACCCGAGGCTGGTCCACGATGCGGCCCTGGGCGAAGCCCGCGAGCGTGAACACCTCCTTGACCCCGAGCTGCCCGCAGAAGTCCAGGACCCGCTCGGTGATCTCGTACTGGCCCTCGGGGCTGATGCCCTGGTAGTCGCCGCCGAGGATCAGGAGGTCGTGCGCGGCGCTCGCCGGCGCCCTCCAGTACGCGAGGTCGTTCGAGACGAGGCGGATGATGCCAGCCTCGGAGACGTACACCTGCGGCGGGAAGAACTTCGAGAAGATCGTCGCGAGCGGCTTCGCGGGCAGCTGGTCCCTGAGGTAGTCCGCCGCGAGCTTGCCCACGTTCCCGACGCCCGGCAGCCCCTCGATCAGGATCGGATCCCGGAGCGTGACCTTGTCGAGCGGACGGATGACGACGTCCTCCACGATGCCTCCCGGCGCTCAAGAGCCGCGCCCCGAGGATAAAGCCTCGCTGGCGGCGGGGGAATCCGCTATCCCTCGGGCCGGTCGCCGCGCCCCGCCGCCCAGCCGCTCGCGCCGACGTGGATCGGCTTCGCACGGGAGAGATCGGGCCGGTTCGCGACCTTCTGCACGAACAGCTCGTGCTCGAACCGCTCGCCGCGGGGCTCGCTCTTGAGCTCGAAGACGAGGTCGGCGAGGTCGTGCAGCAGGCCGTCCAGGGCCCGGTCGTGGCCGATCGAGTGCGCGGTCATCAGCGCCTGACCGCCGATCGTCCGGCAGCGGTGCCGGATCTGCCGCGCGACCGTCGTCACGTCATGCGGCTCCAGGATCTCGAGGAAGAAGTCGACCGAGTCGAGGACCATCCGGAACGGGTGGTCCATCTCGGCGAGGTCGGAGAGGAGCCGGTTCGTCAGGCTGAACGACTTCGGGGGCGCGGCCTCGTTCCGCGCCGCGACCAGCTCGTCGAGCGCGAGGCCCTTCTCGCGCGCCCGCGCGATGTCGAGGCCATGGAA
>JASHWL010000156.1 GCA_030044105.1 Thermoplasmata archaeon | reverse complement strand
ACCGGCCCGCATGGACCCCGATTCGCGAGCACCCCACATCTACTCTTCGCGCACGCACGGCGCGCGGCGGGCCGCTCCGGCCACCGCGGCCGAGCCCCCCGCAACGGGATTCATATCCGAGCAGCCGGTGGGGACGCACCGGGAGCGGACGGACGTTGGTCGAGAGCGAGGGGCGCCGGCGAAGCGAAGCGGACCGCGAGTTCCGGACGTTCCTGAAGGACGACTGGGCCCGGTGGATGCGGGAGGCCCCCGAGGTCGCCACGGCGACCGGCTTCCCCGGCCAGGACGATCGGTGGACCGACGATTCCCCGACGGGCATCGCGGCCCGACGCCGCCACCTCGAGGAGACGGCCGTCGCCCTCCGCCGCATCGATCCGAACCGTCTGTCGCCGCCCGAGCAGCTCAACCATCGCCTCTACGACCGGCTCGTGACGCTGGCCGAGGTGGGCATCGGCTACGGCGACGACGCGCTGCCGTTCCACTTCGGATGGGCGCACAATCTGAGGATGCCGCTCAGCCAGATGGACGGGATCCACCTGACGGCCGGGCAGCTCCTGCCGATCCAGCCCCGGGAACATGCACGGGAGGTCGCGGCGATCGTCGCCCGGCTCCGGGCGCTCCCCGTCGCGCTCGATCAGAACCTCACGCTGCTGCGCGAGGGCGTGCGGCAGGGGTTCGTCCCCCCGCGTGTGGCGATCGCGGGACTCCCCGCGCAGGTCGAGGGCCTGGCCCCCGAGGACCCGCGCGCGAGCGCGCTCCTCGATGCGTTCAAGGAGCTGCCCCGGTCCATACCCGAAGCGGATCGCGTCCGCCTGACCGAGGAGGCGCGGGCCGCCTACCGGGCCGACGTGCGACCGGCGGTGCTGCGGCTGCACCGCTACCTCGTCGACGAGTATCTTCCGGCGGCGCGCTCGACGATCGCGTTCTCCGATCTCCCCGGCGGCCGTCCGATGTACGACCACCACGTGCGCTGGACGACCACCCTCGACCTCTCGGCCGAGCAGATCCACGAGATCGGGCTCGCCGAGGTGCGTCGGATCCAGGAAGAGATGGGGGCGCTGCTGCGCGCAACCGGCTTCTCCGGGGACCTCCCCGAGTTCTACCGGTTCCTGCGGAGCGATGCGCAGTTCCGGTACCCGACCCCCGCGGAGATGATCGAGAGCGTCCGCGCCCTCGCCAAGCGCATCGATCCCGAGCTCCCGCGCCGGTTCGGCCGGCTGCCGCGGCTCCCGTACGGCGTGCAGGCGGTCCCCGACTACGCGGCGCCCAGCAGCCCCGGCGCGTACTACATGTCGGGCTCGCCCGAGACCGGCCGGCCCGGGATCTACTTCGCGAACACGTACGATCTCTCGGCGCGCCCCCGCTGGCGGATGGAGGCGCTCACGCTCCACGAGGCGGTGCCCGGCCACCACCTCCAGATCGCGCTCGCCGAGGAGCTCGAGGACGTGCCCGACTTCCGCAAGCACAGCGGCGAGACGGCCTTCGTCGAGGGATGGGGCCTCTACGCCGAGAGCCTCGGCGAGGAGCTCGGGCTCTACAAGGACCCGTACTCGAAGTTCGGCTCCCTCGACTTCGAGATGTGGCGCTCCATCCGGCTCGTCGTCGATACCGGGATGCACGCGCTCGGCTGGAGCCGCGACCGGGCGATCGCGTTCTTCCGCGAGCACACCGGGATGAGCGACCTCGACATCCAGGTCGAGGTGGACCGGTACATCGTCGTCCCCGGCCAGGCCCTCGCGTACAAGATCGGCCAGCTCAAGTTCCGCGAGCTGCGGACGTACGCGGAGCGGGCCCTCGGCGATCGGTTCGACGTCCGGGCGTTCCACGACGTGGTCCTCGGGGAGGGCGGCCTCCCGCTGGGCGAGGTCGAGGCGCGCGTCCGCGGCTGGGTCGAACAGGTCGCCGCGCCGGGCGCGGGCCGCTAGGTGGACCGCATCGGGCGCTGGCAGTAGGCGCAGGTCTTCGCGCGGCTCGAGTTCGCGTACCCGCACGCCGGGCAGTCGACCGTGGGCTCGGCGGTCGGGGACTTCTTGATCAGGACCGGGACCGGGGTCTTCGCGGACGCCTGCACCGGGGCGCTCAGCGGCGGGGCCGTGTACGAGCGCGTCGGGGGCGAGGGCGGCGGCGCCGCCGCGACCCGGACCGTCGGGGCGTAGACCGGTGGGGTTCCGGTCTGGTGGCGGGCACTGGAGGCGAACGGCCGCTCGTCGTACGGGGACGGTCGGGGGGCGCGCGACCGCGCGACGAGCACGAGCACGCACGAGATCGCCAGGAGGACCACCCCGCCGAGGAGCGCCCCGTACCAGCCGGCTCCCGCTCCCCACGTGGCCGAGGCGCCTCCGCCCGTCGCCGATCCCCAGAAGGAGCTCGCCGGGGACGGTCCGCCGGAGTGCGTGCCCAGGAAGGTCACGTCGCTCCCGAACGCCCCGGGCTGGCTCGAGACGACCCAGGCGCTCAATCCCAGCAGCGTGGCGCCCGAGACGACGCCCAGGAGGCATCCGATGAAGCCGAAGGTTCGGGGGCCCCGACCGAAGAGCGAGAGGAGCCCGAGCACGGTCGCGAGGCCCGCGATCGCCACGGCGGCGATGAGCGCGACCTCGAGGCTCCCGTAGATCGATGCGATCGAGCCGCCCCAAGAGCTGTAGGAGGACGATCCCGAGACGAAGCCGCCGCAGCCCGAGCCGGAGCAGCTCACGGAGTAGGTCGAGCCGGGGGTGAACTGCACCGAGTCGGACGTGCCGCCGCCCGAGTAGCTGTACGCCCACCACGCCGTGCCGAGCGACACGGCGCTGAGAACGAACCCCACGAGCAGGGTCAGCGAGAGCACGAGGCGTCGGGTGTTCGGCTCGGCGAGGCGCCGGAGCAGTCCTCGTCCCCCTCGGGGGACCGGCGGTCCCCCGGCGGCCGTCGGGTGGATGGCCGGGGGCGGTGGAGGGGGAGGTGGGGGCGGGGGAGCCGGCTGCGACGGGTCTTCGACCCACGACATCTGCTAGCGGTCTTTCCCCCCGGCTCGAAGGACATCCGCGATCCGCCGCCCGGTCGGGGGTCGGAGGATCACACCGAATTGAGGTAGGCCTCCCCCTCTTAAGGGTAGGCACGGTCCGCGGCGAACGCCACGGCCCCGGGGTGCATCGGCCCTAGTCGCCCGAGCTCGGAGGTGGGCTCGACGAGCCCCCGTGGCGCGCGAGATAGCGTCGCCCGAGCGCCCAGCCGATCACGGCGAACACGATCCCGCCCAGGATCGCCGCGACCACGAGATACTCGAGCGCGCGCACGAGGTCGCTGAGCCCGAGGAACCCGAGCTGCTGGGCGAGCAGGACGCCCACGATCCCCAGGACGATGCCCGCGGCGAGGCCGGAGGTCGTGGCGCTCATGAGCTCCCTTCCTCCGGCGGGGTCGGCGTCTCGGGCTCCGAGGGTGGCGGGGATTCCGTCGCGGTCGGTGGCTCGCTGGCAGGAGCCTCACCCGACGGCGGAGGCGCGGTCGACTTGGGAGCGCCGAGCATGGCGTACTTGCCGACGGTCGCGACGTTGTACAGCTCCCAGATCACGATGAGGATCAGGACGATCGGCAGCACCGCCCCGACGTAGAACGGGGCCGCGACGTACACCCAGAACGCCTGGCTCCACATCGTGGTCCCGTTCGGCGCGAGGAGGCTCGCCACGAGCTTGTAGCTGCCCTCCAGGAGGTACTGCAGCGCCCCGGTCGACCAGTTCATCGTGAACGAGCCCGTCGTGGCCGGAACCGCGGCCGAGTTCACGACGTCGCGCGTCGCGAGCGAGAACCCGAAGTAGAAGATCTGCAGGCGCGCGTCGTTGATCGTGAAGGAGGGTGCGCCCACGCCGGCGACCCCGCCCAGCGAGGACCAGTTGTAGTACACGTTCGCGACGCCGTTGAACCCGATGTGCGCGGCCGAGGTCGCCGAGGCATAGTTTCGGACGTTCGCGCCGTTCCAGGTCGCCTGAGCGTAGAGACCGGACGTCGCGGCGGGCGCGAGACTGTCGTGGGTCGTGGAGGAGGTGGGCGAGGCCACCGACGCAGCCGGCATCGCGAACAGCACCAGCGCGAGGATTCCCGTGGCCGCGAGCGGGACCCACCGTCCGGCCCCGAACGTTCTCTGACGGCCGCTCGCCATTCGCGGCCGCACCCGTCTTCGGGGTTATCTATCTTCCGAGATGAGAAATTCGAGCGGGGCGCGTCAACCGGTGGTCCCCGAGCGCCCGAACGCCGCGACGAAGCGCTCGAGCTCGGCGGGCGAGAGGAGCTTCGGGTTCAGGTGGAGCCAGACCCGGGCCGAGTGGACCCGCGCGAGCTCGTCGAACACGGTCAGCTGCGCGATCATGCGGTCCAGCCCGTGCAGCCGGACGAGGTACTCGATGCCCTCGAGGAAGAACACCGTCGCCTGACCCTGCGACACCGAGTGGGCGAGGAACGCCGCGAAACCCTCCAGGTCGGTGGGCTTCAGCGTCGCGCCACGCCCGATGTTCGTGAGCCATCGGATCTCGACCGGTCGGGGGCCGGCGTACGCCCGCACTCGCTCGGGCGAGTCGCGCACGACGCAGACGCCGAGATGCCCCGCCGCCGTCGCGTCCAGGAAGCGTTCCAGGCCCGGAAGGTAGCTGGTGCCGAGGTCGAGTTCGATCCCACCGGCCGGGCTTGGCGCGGGAGGAGCCGCTTCGGGGATCGCCGGAGGCACGGTCGCAGGAGGGGACAAACCAACGGCGGTGGGGGCGGGTCCTTCCGGCGCCTCCGGAGTCGCGGTGCGTGCCGCAACGGTATCGATCGGGCCAGGCGGGACCGGTGGCAGCGGCACCGGAACGGCGGTCGCCGCGGCATCGGGGGTGGCAGGACCCGCGTCCAGCGCGGGTTCCGGTTCGGGCGGCACCGACGCCGAGGAGACGGGCTCGAGGGGCTCCGCGGATTCCGGCGGAGGCTCGGAGCCGAAGTCCGGGGGAGTCGACAGATCGGGCAGGGGGGCTGGGAGCCTCTCCTCCACGACCGCATCGCGATCCGTCGGCCCCGGCGCGCTGGACTCCGGGACCTCCGGCGAAGCGCCGGAGGCCGGCGGAGGTACGGGCGCCTCCATGGGGAGCGGCGCTGTGGGATTCTCAGCCGCTGTCTCAGGCTCGGCCAGCGCGAGAACCGGCGGCGGGGATGGAAGCGCCTCGAGTGCGACCTCCGGCGGCGGTAGCGCGACCTCCGGCTCGGGTGCCGGGAGGGCCGGTTCCGGAGCCGGTACCTCCGTCGGTTCCACCTCGACGGGCCCGTGCTCGCTCGCGAGCACCGGGGCGCTGCCCTCGCCGGACGTCTCGGGATTCTCTATCACCGGTGCTGAAGATTCCCGAACCTCCGGCTCCATCGGTAGCTCCGCCGGTCCGAGCGCGACGGAGCCCGAGGCCGACGCCGCCGGGAGCGACGTGGCGGGGGCCGATTCCTCTTGGCTGAGGTCGGCCGGCGTCGGGACGTGTTCCTCCGCCCCCGGTGGCGCCGGAACGCCAGCGGTCTCGTCGGGGGACGGGGCTGGGATCGGGGGTGTCTGCGCCGCCGGCTCGGGCGGCGAAGGGGTGGGGTGCAATTCCGGCGCCGGCGGCGGTGGGGAGGGCGTCGCGGGGGGCAGTGCGACCGTCGGCTGCGGGAGGGGCGGAGAGCGGATCTCGGACGTGGGAGCGGGGGACGCGAACGGGGCTCGGGGCTCGGGCGGGACGATCCGGTCCTCGTGCTCGGCCGGCCCGCGACCGCCGTTGCCTCCCGGCACGTCGATCCGGATTCGGGGAGCTCGCGGCGGGGGGGGAGGCACCACGCCGCCGAGCTTCTCGACCAGCATCGTAGCGACCGGGGGTCCGAAGCCCGGGATCGCGACCAGGGTCGACCAGGCCACGGTCCGGAAGTCGTCCACGCTCCGCAGGCCGGCGTCCCAGGCGAGGTCGATCTTCGCCGGACCGATCAGGGGTAGTCCGAGCAGATCGTCGAGCTCGTCGCCGAGCGCCCGCACCGCGGCATGGCGCGCGACCTGCTCGTCGTCGGCGTAGTTGAGGACCCCGGGCGCGATCGACGCCGGGGAGTAGGCGGGCCGGATCCGTTCGCCGCCCTGACGGGGGCGGATGACCGGCGCCGGCGGGGGCGCCGGTGCGACGCCCGCCAACTGGAACTTCCAGCGGGCGCCCCCGTGCTCCCGGCCGAGCTCCCAGGGCCCGGCGGGAAGCTCGCGGTCGGCCGCCACGACCCGCAGTTCCCGGATCCCGAGGTACGCGGCGATCCCCGGAGCGGCGCCGGCGAGCTCGGGGCCGAGGGCGCCGGAGGCGGAGACGAGCACGACCAGCGACTCGCGAGGGAGCGCCGGCCGTTGGCGCACCCGGTGCCCGATCCGGTCCACCAGATGGAAGGCGTCGACCGAGAGCGGCGGGGGCGGATGCGCGGGCGCGGTGGCGTTCGCGGGTCGGGCGACGTACATCTCGCCGTCGCGCCACGGCGCCGGGACGACCCGCTCGGGCAGCACGTCGACCCAGTCCAGCATCGACGGAAGGATCTGGGTCGGCTGGCCGTCGACCATGAGCGAGAAGCCCTGCGGCCCCGGGTCCGCGATCCGGCGCTCCGCCGCCCGGCGGAGCAGGTGGAGGATCTG
>JASHWL010000155.1 GCA_030044105.1 Thermoplasmata archaeon | reverse complement strand
GACCTTGATTCTGCCCAACTTAAGCAGGTCGAGCCTCTGGTGCAGGGGATTGCGGGTCTCGAGGTGCCCACCGCCGGGATCGTGGACTATACCGAGGTCTGCCGAGCCCTCGCGGCCCGCGTCTCGGCGCGGGGCGGGAGGGTCCTCACCAACACCAGGCTGACCGGTCTCCGGGAGACGAGTGATTCGGTGACTTTAGAGACGACCGCCGGGGAGCTCGAGGCGCGGGCCATCGTGAACTGTGCGGGGCTCCAGTCGGATCGTGTCGCGCGGCTGGCCGGTCTCGAGCCGGCGGCGCAGATTGTTCCGTTCCGAGGAGAGTATTTCTGGCTCAGGCCGAGCGCTTGCGCCGGCCTTCGCCGTTTGGTCTATCCCGTGCCGGATCCGTCGCTCCCCTTTTTGGGCGTACACCTCACGCTGACGATGCACGGGCGGATAGAAGCGGGACCCAACGCGGTCTTTGCCTTCGCACGGGAGGGTTATCACCGATCGGACGTCGATGCCGGTGATGTCGCCGAAACGCTCTCCTTTCCGGGATTCTGGTCGATGGCCCGGCAGCATTGGATGACCGGTCTGTTCGAGAACTACCGGTCCCTCGATCGCGCACGATTCGCAGCCGATGTCTCCCGGCTGGTGCCTTCGGTGACGGCGCAGGACCTCGCCGAGCCAGGCGCCGGAGTGCGTGCGCAGGCTGTCGGACGCGACGGGCGTTTGATCGATGACTTCGTGATACAGTCGGCTCCGCGATCAGTTCACGTGCTGAACGCGCCCTCGCCGGCCGCGACCAGCGCCTTCGCGATCGGCGCCGAGATCGCCCGTCTCGTCCCGTCCGGGGCGGGATGATCCGCGACCCGGCTCCTCTACCGTAAGGTCCTTCGTCCTCGCGGGCTGAACCTCGACCGAGATGCTGCCGCCGCCGTCGCTCGAGGTCTTCGCGGGCCTCGTGTTGCTGTTCGTCCTCGCGCTCCCTACCGGACTCTGTCTGGTTCGCATCGTGGAGCGCTGGTTCGGACGCTCTCTGGGCCTCTCGGTACCCGAGCGCGCTCTTCTGGCATTCTACGCCACCGGGGCGCTGCTCTTCGTGGTGGCCTCCGTGCCGATCGGAGTCTACGGGCTGCCGGCGGTGGTCATCGTGCTCGCTGGCGGCTGGATCGGCCTCGCCGCGATCACCCTGCGCGAACGCGCGGCCAACCTCGCGGCTGCGGTTCGATTCCTCCGGTCCTTTCCGGGCGCCGCGCTCGCCCTCGGCTCGGTCGGCCTCCTCGTCGTCGAGCTCTGGGGCGCCCTGGTCCCGCTCCCCAACGGTGTCGACGGCTCCGTTTACGCGCTGTTCGTGAACGTCCTGCTCCGGGATCACGGAGTGGCGTGGACCCTCGCGCCGTACGCGAACACCGGCATCGTGTATCCGCAAGGCGCCCCGGTCTGGATGACGCTGCCCGTGCTGCTCTTCGGGTGGCCCATCGTTTCGGCGCCGGTCGTCCTACCGCCGCTCTTCCTGAGCTTCACTCCGGTCGCCGCCTTCTCGTTCGGAGACCGGCTCGGCCGCCGGACGGGTCTCCCAAGCCCCTGGAGCGGTCTCCTGTTCGCGGGCTTCTTCGGCTTGGTGGCGAGCTGGCCCCGATTCTACGTCGCGGGATCGTACGACTTCATCTTCGCACTACCGCTGTTCCTGGTCGCGCTGGGACTCTTCGCAACCTACCTCAGCGTTCCGACGCGCCCCTGGGGTGAGGTGTTGCTCTTGGGTCTGTTCATCGGCGCTCTCTCGGCCCTCAGCGTCGCCATCGGCACGGCGCTCTGCCTGTTGCTGCTGGGATACGTCGTCTTCGATCTGGCGCGGCGCCGGCCCGCCCGCTGGGCCGCGGGACTCGTTCGAGTTCTCGCGGTCTTTGGCGTCGCGGCCCTGTTCGTCGCGCGGAGCCTTGCCGGACTGGCCATGTGGTATCAGTATCCCGGCCACGTCCTCACCCAGACCGGAGCGCCGCCATACGCGCCGCTTGCTCCCGCCGTGGTGTATTCGGGATGGATCGGGCAACTCGACCCGTTCGTGTTGTGGAAGCCGAAGATCTCGCCGATCCCGATTTTGTATGGCCTGCTCGAGATCCTTCTGGTTGCGGGTATCGTTCTCGCCCTCGGGGCGCTCGTCTCCCGAGAACGCCGGTCCGGTCTTCGCGTCTCGGAACGATGGGTGGCCTGGGTCCTCGGGGGCGTCGTGATCCTCGGAGGCGAGATCGCGCTGCTCCTCGGACTCGCGAGCGTGGAGCCCACGGTCTCAGGGATCCAATCCGTGACCAACGTGTGGGAGACCTCGTTTCTCCTGTTCATCTTCTACAGCGCGCTCGCGCTGACCCCCCTGATCGCTCTCACACGCTATCTCGTCGAGCCGGGCCGATTTCGTGGACCCCCCGACCGCGCGGACAGTCCGAGCGTCCGCTCGAGTCTGTTCCGGCCGGAACGGTCCGGACGTCGAGTCTCAGCGACGGCGGTCGTCGCGATCGTGCTGGTGATAGGGGCAGGGGCAACGGTCGCGTATGCTCCCAGCTACATCCACAGCGCGATCGTGGCCGAGGCGAACACCACCGCGGCCGACGTCGCGGCACTTCAGTGGGCGGGGTCGGCGCTCCCCACGTGCTCCCGAGTGCTGGTGGCCCCCGGGTCCGCGGCCCAGTTCCTTCCCGAATACGCCGAGGTTCACCTGGTGTTTCCGGTGTTTCCCTCTCCGACCAATCGGTCGTACAAGTTTGCGGTGGACAATCTCACGGCAGGCACGTACGACAACGGGAC
>JASHWL010000154.1 GCA_030044105.1 Thermoplasmata archaeon | reverse complement strand
GGCCGCCGGGACCGAAGAGGAGCTCGCGAGCGCGGCCGCAACCGCACCGATCGCGAGTCGGGACTGGCCGACGAGGTAGGCGGAATACTGCGAGTAGACGGTCGCCACGCCGGCGACGTCCGTCAGGGCACCGTCCGATGTCAGCGCTTCGCTCACGTTGAGGACCACGCCCTGGGCGTTCGCGTCGGTCAGGTTCGGCCCCGTGAGCAGGATCGTGCTCGAGGCCGCGCTGGTCGAGTTCGGGAACAGGCGCGCGAGCTCGGCCGCCGCCATCGCGCTCGCCGAGTTGCTCGGCGTGGTGTCGGCGGAGTTTGTCGTCACCGACCCGAGCCGCGAGAGGAACGGCAGCGCGATGACGAGGACCACGACCCAGAAGATGATCGGATACCACGGGTGCCGGATGATCCGGCGCGCCAGGCCGCCGAAGAGTCGGGTTCCTCCCGTCTCCGAGCGAGCGGCGCTCACGCCCGTCCGACGGACCGAGAGAAATAAACGTGGCGGGAGCGGCCTCCGCCTCGCGAGGCCGCACCCGAGCCCGGAGGATCCCACCGGCTAGGCCAGCCGTTCCCAGTCCGCGACCGTGTCGAGGTCGGTCAGGGAGCGCGTCCCGATGTCCTCGGCCGGCACGGTCCGGACGGAACCGTCCTGGATCCCCGCACGTACAAGGTCCCGCAGCGGACGGCCCGCGACCCATGTCCGGACCACGTCCGCGGGCCGGAGGTCGTACATCGCGTGGAGCACCTCGAGCTCCCCGCCCTGCCACCGGGGCACGATGGAGAGGCCCGGCCGATGAAGATCGGCCAGCCGCCGGAGCGCATCCGCATCGAGGTACGGCATGTCGCCGCCCACCAGCAGGAACGGCCCCGGGGCGACCTCGAGGAACGTCCGCACGCCCCCGAGCGGGCCGCGATCGTACCGGTCCAGCAGCACCTCCACGGTGGGGTGCGTCCGAGGGGTGGTCGCGACGATCGTCGGTCGGAACCCCGCGCGGCCCACGGCCCTCAGGGCGCGCTCGAGCACCGGCACTCCCTCGATCTCCCGATCGAACTTTCCGGGCAGCCGGGTGGCATGCCCGACGAGCACGACGGCCGCTCTCTCCCGGAAATGGACGGTCATGCCTTCGATCGCCGACGGGTCCGGACCGTGGGAAGCGCGGATTCGAGGTACTCCGCGATCTCTCGAGCGACCCGGCCCGCGTCCGCCGGGTCGCGCACGCGGAACCTCCGGCCCAGACGTCGCCGGTGGTACCCTTCGACGAGGACGACGTCGACGGGTTGCGCGAGAGCGAGCTCGATCGGGTCGTCCGGAAGGAACGCGACCGTCCGGTCGGATGCGAACACGACCGCCCGGGCCCCGGCGCGGACGAATCGGTCGGTGTCCGAGCCCGGAAGATCGATGGCGTGGTGGGAATGCTTGAGCACGGCGACCGAGCGCCCGTGCCGCTGGAGATAGCGCAGGACCTTCGTCAGCGCAAGGGTTTTTCCCGCGCCGTGAGTCCCGACCACCTGGACGACAAGGGGCATGCGTCGCGCCCCCGTCCTGGTCGAGGGCGTGACCCGGGGCACTCCTTCCGTGGCTTATCCGCTACTCGCCCTCGCCGAAGCTCGCCGCCGGCTGGGCGCCCTCCCGCTCCCACCGCTGGGGGTGGAACGACGTCCCGTCCTCGCGGCGCTGGGCGCCTGGCCTGCGGGTGTAGTGCGGGCGCCGAGGCCGGTCCCTCGGGCCCCCACCTCCGCGATGGACGGCTTCGCGCTGGCGCTCCCGCCCCACCGGATCACGGCGTTTCGCCTGGTCCCGGGGCCCACCGCCCGCCTCCGTCCCGGCGACGCCGTGCCGATCGCGACCGGCGCGCCGCTCCCTCGCGGGGCGACCGCGGTCGCCCGCCTCGAGGCCGCCCGCGTCGTGGGCCCTCGGCTTCAGCTCGCACGGCCGGTGCCCCAAGGCCGGGACGTCCACGCGCCGGGCGCGGCGATCGCCCGGGGAAGCGTGCTCGCCCGGCCGGACCTTCCCGTGGACGGCTACACCCTCGCGGGCCTCCTCGCCGCGCGCATCCCGGAGCTGCGCGTGCGGCGGCTCCGGATCACGATCCTGGCGACGGGCGACGAGCTCGCGCGGGGAGCGGCGGATCGCCGCGGGCCGGCGGATGCGATCGGCCCCTGGATCGCGGCCACCGCTTCGCGCTGGGCGACGGTGACCCGCGTGCGCCCGCTACCGGACGACGTGCGACGGATCCGGGAGGCGCTCGAGCGCGCCAGCCTCCGGAGCGACCTCCTCGTGACCGTCGGCGGGTCGTCGGTGGGTCCGCGCGACTGCACCAAGCGCGCCGTCGCCGAGGCCGGTCGGCTCGTCTTCGGGGGCGTCCGCGTGAACGTACTGAAGCGCGCGGGCCTTGGCCTCGTCCGCCGCCGCCCGGTCCTGGTCCTGCCAGGCCAGATCGAGAGCGCGGTCGTCTCGTTCCACGAGTTCGGGCTCGCGCTGCTCGGCCGTTGGCGAGGTGTCGAACTCCGGCGCCGGGTCCGGCTCCCGCTCGCGCGGCCGTTCACGGTCGACCATCGCATGGACTCGACCGTCCTCTTCGCGATCCGCGCCGGTCGCGCGGAGCCCCTCGGGTGGGGGGTGACCCGGTACGGGGCGCTGCTGGACGCCGACGCCTTCGGCTACTTCCGACGGGGCCGCAGCTACCGGGCGGGTACCTCCCTCGACCTGCAGCGACTCATCCGGTGACGGCGGGCCGGGGGCTCGCGGGGCGCTCGAGCGCCGTGCCGTCCGGGACCAGCCGCTCGGCCCCCGCGTAGATCGAAAGGCCGTCCGGGCGCACGAACCCGACCAGCGTGAGCCCGTATTCCCAGGCCAGCGCGACCGCGAGATGGCTCGGCGCCCCGACCGCTGCGAGGACGGGAAAGCCGGCGACGATCGCCTTCTGCACGAGCTCGAAGCTCGCGCGCCCGCTCACGACCGCGATCGCGTTCGACGCGGGCAGGCCGTCGTCGAGGGCGAGCCGGCCCACGACCTTGTCGAACGCGTTGTGCCGACCGACGTCCTCCCGCACGAGGCCCACGCGCCCTTCCGCGTCCGCCACACCGGTCGCATGCGACCCCCCCGTGCGGGCGAACAGCGGCTGCGCCCGGCGGAGGGCCTCGGGGAGACCGACCAGGCGACCGGGCGCCACGCGGAGGGCCCCGCCGGGGCGCCGGAGGCCCTCGGTCCGTAGGCGGTCGAGCGTCGCCTTGCCGCAGACCCCGCAGCTCGAGTTCGTGAAGACGTTCCGGCGGAACCGCTCGACGTCGAAGTCGGACCGACCCGCGAGATCGAGGGTCACCACGTTGAACTCCTGCTCGGTGCCGGGCGGGGCGCAGTAGCGGATGCCCCGGATCTCCTCCGGCCGGCGCGCGATCCCCTCGGCGAGCGCGAAGCCGGCCGCGAGCTCGAAGTCATGGCCTGGCGTCCGCAGCGTGATCGCGACGGGCACCGACCCGTGGCCCGCGTCGACCCGGATCTCGAGCGGCTCCTCGGTCACCACCTCGTCCGGACCCGGACCCCGGTGCGCGGTCGCCCCCCAGCGCTCCACGGGTACCGGGACGGTCCGGCCCGGGCGTGCGGGCCGCACGTCGGGCGGCGCATCGCCGTCGCCTCCGCTCACGGGGGCCTCGAGGTCGGCGGAGCGCGACGGACCCGCGAGCGCCCGAGGCGGGCGAGCGCGTCGAGCACGAGGGCCAGGCCGGCGCTCACGTCGGGGTCGCGCAGGCGTCGACGCAGCTCAAGGAGCCCCATCGGCCGGACGGTCGCCCCCGACGCGCCTCGGGCCGCGGCGAGGGACCCGAGATCGACGGTGGCGAGCAGTTCGAAGACGGCCCGCACGTTCCGGGCCACCCGCAGCTGCTGGCTCTGCGTGAGGAACTCGGTGACGGCGTGGCTGGCGGCCGGATTGCCCTCCAGGACCGCCCGTCCGGCGTCGAGCAGGCCGCGCTCGTCGAGCGCGCGCAGCAGGTCGAGCGTCCGCGCCACCGCTTCCGAGCGGCCCGGGACGGCCCACAGCTCCTCCCACTCCCGCAGGAGCGCACGGTCCGCCTCGGGATCGACGACCTCCGTGATCGGCTCCGCCACCGGTCACCCCGGGAACGCGTAGTCCGAGCGCGTCCACTTCTCCTCGACCCGCACGCCCACCTGAGGCGGCGCGGGCGTCCCGCGCCGGAAGTTCTCCCGCGGCACGGGGGGCTCCGGCTCCGCGGCGCTCGCGAGCTTCTCCAGCCGGGCCGGGAGCTCCTTGTAGGCCGGCGTGCGGGCGACCGAGTCGCGGGCGTCGCCGGTGAGCAGGTTGATCGCGTCCGCGCCGCGTCCGTGCTCGGGGACGAAGAGGGTGCGGCCACGCACCCGGTCGGTCACCCAGATCTTCGTGGTCAGCGCGCCGACGCGCGTGACCAGGCGCACGCGATCTCCGTCAGCGAGACCGCGCTCCCGGGCCAGCTCGGGCGAGACCTCGACGAAGATCCCGGGGACCTTCGCCTCGAGGCCGGCGGTCTCGCCGGTGAGGCTCCTCCAGTGGAAGTGCTCGAGCAGGCGGCCGTTGTCGATGAGGAGGTCGTACTCCGCGTCCGGGGCGAGGGGCGGGACGAACTGCGTCGGGAAGAGCCGCGCTCGCCCGTTCGGGAAGGCAAACCGCTCGCGGTAGAGGATCGGGGCGTCGCTCCCGTCCGGTCCGACCGGCCACTGGAGGCTGCCGTAGCCGGCCAGGCGCTCGTAGGTCACGCCCGCGAACAGCGGCGTGACGGACCGGATCTCCTCCATGACCTCGCGCGCCGAGCGCGGCTCCCACGGCGCGCCGAGGGCCCGCGCGAGGTCCGTGACGATCTCGAGGTCCGGCCGGGACTCGCCGAGCGGCGGCATCGCCCGCTCGAGCCGCTGGATCCGCCGCTCGGTGTTGGTGAACGTCCCCTCCTTCTCGAGCGAGAGCGCGCTCGGGAGGACCACGTCGGCGCACTGCGCCGTCTCCGTCAGGAAGGCGTCGACGACGACCAGGAAGTCGAGCTTCGCGAGCGCCGCGCGCGTCCGGCCGGTGTTCGCGTCGGCGAGCACCTTGTCCTCTCCGACGATCACCATGGCGCGCACGCGCCCGTCCAGCACCGCATCGATCGACTCGACGCTGGTGAGCCCCGGCTTCGAGGGGAGGGCCACGCCCCAGGCGGCCTCGAGCCGCTCGCGGACCCCCGGTTCGTCGAGCTTCTGGTAGCCGGGGAAATAGTTCGGGAGGGCGCCGAAGTCGCTCGCGCCCTGCACGTTGGCGTGGCCGCGGAGCGGATAGCCGCCGGTGCCCGGGCGCCCGTAATTGCCCGTGAGCAGGAGGAGGTTCGAGATCGCGGTCGACGTCTCGCTGCCGTCCTGATGCTGCGTGATGCCCATCGCCCAGCAGATGGCGACGCTCCGGGCCTCGTGCACGGCGGTCGCGAACCCCACGATCTCCTCGCGAGGGAGCCCCGTCACTTCACTCGCGTGCTCGAGCGTGTACGGGGCCACGCTCTCCCGGAAGGCGTCCAGTCCGTCGACCCGCGCCGCGAGGAACGCCCGGTCCTCCCAGCCCTGGTCGAGGATGTAGCGTGCGGCCGCGTTCAGCAGGACGAGGTCGGTCCCCGACGCGGGCGCGATCCAGCGGTCGGCCCGGCGGGCCATCTCGTGCCGCCGCGGGTCGACGACGATCAGCCGGTGGTGCTCCATCTTCTGCGCGCGCTTGATCCGCGACGCGATCACCGGGTGGGACTCGGCGGTGTTCGAGCCCATGGCGATCACGAGCTCGGCCCGGCCGAGGTCCTCGATCGACCCGGCGTCCCCGCCGTAGCCGACGGTCCGCCAGAGGCCGACCGTTGCCGGCGACTGGCAGTAGCGGGAGCAGTTGTCGACGTTGTTGGTCCCGAGGACGGCGCGGGCGAGCTTCTGGGTCAGGTAGACCTCCTCGTTCGTGTCGGTGCACGAGGCGATCACGTAGAGCGCGTCCGGCCCGTGGGCGGCCCGGACCTCGGCGAGCCGGCGCGCGACCAGCGCGATCGCCTCCTCCCACGAGGCGATGCGGAACCGCCGTCCGTCGCGGACGAGCGGCCGCGTCAACCGACGGGGGCTCGCGAGGTGCTCCCACCCGAACTTGCCCTTGACGCAGGTCGCCACGCCGTTCGCCGGCGACTCCGGCCGGGGCTTCACCTTGAGGACCTCGCGGCCCCGCGTCCAGACGTCGAAGCTGCAGCCGGTGCCGCAGAACGTGCAGACGGTCTTCGTGCGGCGGACGACCGCGGGCCGGAGCGCCGCCTCCGCGTCGCTGAGCGCGAGCAGCGGCTGGAAGCTTCCCTCGATCGCGCTCGTCGCCTCCACGAGCGCCCGCTGGCCCTCCTCGGGCAGCCCGGTCAGGAGCCCCGCCCGCCCCACGATGTGCCGCTCGAGGATCGCGTCGACGGGGCAGACGGTCGCGCAGGCGCCGCACGAGACGCAGGTCGACTCGCCGACCGGCACGTCCGCGTCCCAGACGACGCGCGGGCGCTCGCGCTTCCAGTCGATGCGGATCACCTCGTTGACGACCAGGTCCTGGCAGGCCTCGACGCAGCGGCCGCAGAGGATGCACTGGTTCGGGTCGTACCGGTAGAACGGGCTCGAGTCGTCGATCGGGTACGGCTTGGGCCGGTACACCTGGCGCTCGAGCCCGACCGTCTTCGCGGCCTCGTGGAGGGCGCAGTCGCCGTTGTTGTTGTCGCAGAGCGTGCAGCGGAAGTGGTGGTTCCGCGCGAGGCGGGCGACCGCCTCGCGACGCGCGGACTCGGCCCGGGGCGTCACGACGCCCGCGCGGAGGCCCTCCGCGGCCGGCGTGGCGCACGATCGGACCAGCTTCCCGTCGATCTCGACGAGGCAGCTGTCGCAGCTCTGGATCGGCCCGAGCGGCTTCAGGTAGCAGACCCGGGGCACGGGGAGGCCGGCCCGGGCGATGACGTCGACCAGGCGGTCGTCGGCCTGCGTCTCATAGGCGACCCCATCGAGGTAGACCGGCACGGATCGCGCTCCGGCTCCCGTCGAGAGCCGCGCCCGCCCAACCGCGCGCGCGATATGACCGCATCGCGCGGCCCCTACTCGGCGGGGGAGCCTTCCTCGCGGTCGTCCGGGGCCGGCACCGGGGCGGGGCGCGCCCCGTGCTGCCAGAGCGCCGGGAACCGGTCGGGCGCGACGAACACCCGCGTGCCGTCGACGACCCAGCCGTGACGCACGCGGGCGAGCTCGGCGGCGTCGTACCGGGCGACGCCCGTGGCGACGAGCTCCCCGCCGCGCGTGACCAGCGCGACGGGTTGGCCCGCCGAGAACGGGCGCGGCACCTCGAGGATGCCGCCCCGGGCGAGGCCGGCGCCGTGGGCCACCGCGCTCGCCGCCGACTCCTTGAGCACGATCCGGGGGAACTCTCGCCACACCTCCTCGATCGGATGGAGGGCGGCGAGCAGCGGGCCGGGATCCCCGGCCGTCCGACGGGCGACCGCGTCGGCGAGCGCGTGGAGCGTCAGGCTCTGCGCCTCCGGGAACGGCCCGGTGCCGATCCGACGCAGCTCCGCGAGGTGCGCCCCGACGCCGAGCGCCTCGCCGAGGTCCACCGCGAGGGTCCGCACGTAGGTCCCCGAGTCGGCGGTCACGTCGATCACGAACGCGTCCCCCGCGGACTCCACGCGGACGAGGCGGTGGATCGTCCGGACCCGGCGCTCGCGCCGGACCGCGGAGCGGACGGGCGGCGTCTGGAAGATCGGGCCGGTGAACTCCGCGAGCATCCGATCGATCTCCCGCGGCGGGACCGTCCCGTGGAGCGCCACCACGCCCACGTAGCGCTTCGGGAACTCGAGGACGAGCGGCAGCAGCTTCAGCGCCGGCCCGACGCCGATCCAGAGGAGCCCCGAGACGTTGGGGTCGAGCGTTCCCGCGTGGCCGGCGCGCTCCACGCCGAGCAGGTCGCGGACCCAGGCGGTGACCTGGTGCGACGAGGGCCCGCGGGGCTTGTCGACCAGGACGAAGGCGCCCGCCGCGAGCCGGGCCGCGACCGGGTCGTCCGCCGGCGCGCTCATCGCGGGAGCGGTCCCGCGAGGAACTCGACGATGCGGTCGGCGACCTCGTCCGGGGGGAGGTGCGTGGAGTCGACGAGGAGGTCGGGGGCCTCGCGGTCGAGGTCGATGCCGTAGATCTCCCGGTAGCGCGCGCGCTCGCTCTCCTCGCGCGCGCGGAGGCTCTGCTCGGCCGCGCGCGCGTCCTCTCCGTCGCGGCGCGCGACGCGCCGGGCCCGCTCGGCCAGGTCCGCCGTGACGACCACGATCGCGACGGGAATCCCCGCCCGCCGGCACAGGATCCCCTGGATGCGCCCGTCCAGCACGAGGCCCGGCCGCGCCGCGGCCTGCATCGCGCGGTCGAGGGCGCGGTCCACCTCGGGGTGCGCCTCCGCGTAGCGCCCGAACGCCTCCAGGTCGAGGCCCCGGGCCGCCGCCTCCGCCCGGAAGACGTCCCCCGCGCTCCGGTACTCGAGGCCCAGGCGCTCCGCGACCCGCCGGCCCGCCGTCGATTTCCCGCTCCCGGGCGGGCCCCCGATCGCGACGACCCGATCGATCACGCCGAGCCTCCGGCCGTGGAGAGGGCCGGAGACGTCGGTTCGGGCGGCAGCCGCTCCAGGTGCCGCCGCAGCCAGTAGTTCTTCAGGATGCGGCGGAAGACGAGCGAGAGCGGCACGGTGTACAGGCTGAAGATGAAGAACCAGAGCGGGAAGTAGTTGAAGACCCGGTACTTGTAGAGGTTGATCATCGTCCCGCCGATGCTCACCGTCTGCTGGGCGGTCGTGGCGTCCCCGATCAGGAGCCCGATCCACGTGTAGATCAGGATCAGCAGGAACCAGGTGATCGCCATCCCCTTGAACTGGGCGATCGAGACCTCGCTGGAGAGGCGCGTGAGGCGCTCCTGGTGCGGCTTGAGCGCCGCGATGCGGTCCTTCTTGCCCGACCGGATCGCCTCCATCTGCACCTTGCGGAACGCCGACCCCCACTTCTGGACCTTCGCGGCCTTGATCCAGTCGGTCGTGTAGTTGTAGGCGAACGCGGTCACCAGCATCTCGATCGCGCCGGCGATCGCCATCGTCGCGAGGATGTGGTTGCTGCTGAAGCCGATGAGGTAGTACAGCGGGCCCGGGGAGGTCGGCGAGATCCCGAACGCGCCGGCGAGCCCGTTCCGGGCCGACGTGTCGATCAGCATCAGCAGGCCCAGCATCCCCAGGAAGACGTAGACGAACGTGGAGACCTTGAACGTGGGTCCGCTCGGGCGCGGCTTCGCGGCCGGCGCGGCGTCCTCCGTCGTCGCTTCGGGCTCCTCGGCCTCGCCCTCCTCGTCGGCGGAGCTCGCGGTCGTGGACGGGAGCGGCTCCTCGTCCGTCGGCATCCTACGACTCGCCTCCGAGGAAGCGGCGGAGCAGCGGGTTCATCTCCATCAGCTGCTCGCGGCCCATCGCCTCGTACAGGTTGATGATGATGCCGACCATCAGCAGCACCCCGGTACCCGAAGCATTTCCCAGCGTCCCGATAAGGTCCGCGCCCGCGGCGAGCGCCCCGACCGCGGCCCCCGAGATCACCGTGATGACGGGGATGTACCGTTGGAGCACGCGCCGGAGCACCCGGGGCTCTCTACGGAAGCCGGGGATCTGCATCCCGGACGCTTCGATCTGCTTCGCGACCGCCTCCGGGCCCATGTTCGTGGTCTGGATCCAGAACTTCGCGAACAGGATCGAGCCGCCGACCATCGCGCCGAAGTAGACGGCGACGTGGACGAGCCCCTGCCACCACGTATGGCCCACGAGGTAGGCCCCGTACTGCCCGTAGTTCAGGATCGGCAGGAGCCACGACTCGAGGCCGTTGACCGTCGAGAAGTAGAAGGCGCCCCCCGTCAGGGGCTGGGTCTGACTCACCCCCAGCGCCGTGGCTTGCGTCGCGGTCGGGTACGACCCGATCCACCACTGATGGCCGATCAGCGGGAAGTGGATCAGGGTCGGGTTCGTCCAGAGGAGGATTGTGAAGACGGAGACGTTGGCGAGGAGCGCGCTCATCAGGATGACGGGGATGTTCGACGCGTAGATCAGCCGCAACGGGTACCGACCGCGCGCGCCCCGCGCCTCGGCGTGCGAGAGCGGCAGCTCGATGCGCGTCGATTCGGTCCACGCGACCAGGAAGAAGATTGCGGCGGTCCCGATGAGCGCGATGAGCGGGTTCGGCGAGCGGAGGAGGACGATCTCCCAGCCGCCGCTGGCCATCTGGCTCGCGGAGAGATGGGTGAAGACGTAGAACATCTTGGGGATCGTGCCGCTCGGCGGATTGCTGATCGAGATCGCGGAGCCCGGCGATTCGGGCAGCCAGTTGATCGTCCCCTGGACGATCTGCTGCGAGACCCCGGCGGCGATGAACAGCGAGATCCCGCTGCCGATCCCCCACTTCGAGACGACCTCGTCCATCAGGAAGACGAGGTAGCTGCCGAAGACGAGCTGCGCCACGATGATCGTGTTCGCGAGGAGGAGGCCGTTCCCGGGCGAGACCGAGCCGAGGCCGGTGACGAGGCTCGCCGACGGGGTGAGGTAGCCGAAGACCTGGGGAACCGCCTCGATGAAGATCATCGCGACGACGAGGACCTTCTGCGTGCCCTGGTACGTCCCCTTGTCCTCGTCGTCGGTGAGGTCGAGGTTGATGATCTTCGCGCCGGTGAACAGTTGCATGATGATCGACCCGGTGACGATCGGGCCGATCCCGAGGTGCATGAGCGTCCCCTGCGCCCCGGCGAGGATCGCGCGGTAGCTGGCGAACAGGTCGATGACGGTCGCCTGGTCGACGCCGAAGAGGTAGATGTTCGTCAGGAGGAAGTAGAGGAGGAGGATCCCGATGGTCCACGCCATCTTCGTGCGGAAGTGGACGTGGCCCTTCGGCTGCGAGACCGCGGGCATCCGCGACGTGATCGGTTTGAGCCCGTACAGCCGCGACTTCGGCCCCGCGTAGGAGAGGCCGAGGTACAGCAGGCCCATGACGACGAAGACGACCGCCACCGCGAACGCGAAGGCGATCGGGGTCGGCGAGCCCCAGAACCAGATCAGCGCGAGGAGCGCGACGCCGACGACCGCCAGCGCGATCGCCCACCGGTTGTCACGGGGGATCTCCTCGTCCGCCATCGGGCGCGGTTCGACCCCGGTCGCCGATTATATAGTCTGCGCCCGAGAATTCAGGCCGCCGCGGGGGCGACGATCGCGACCTTCTCGCGGGCGTGGCGTGATGCGTGCGCGACGATGACCTTCCAGGACCGCTCGCTCGACCCCTTGCCGAGCAGCCGGTCGATGCCGGCCTTCGTCAGGTCCGCGACGTACGCCTCGCCGTCCCGCGACAGCGCGCCCTTCGCCTCGAGCTCGGGCAGGAACCGGTCGAGGTCCCCGACGTTGATCGACGACGGGACCGCGACGACCTCGCGGGGTCGCTGGAACCCGTGCCGGCCGAAGTGGTCCGGCGCGTAGATCAGCATCGACTTGAACTTGTACTTGTGGAGGCCGGCGTTCCCGCGTCCGCCCTGCTTGCCCGCCCCCCGGCCCGCCTTGATCCCGCGCCCGTGGGTGCGCAACCCCCGGAACTTCCGCGTGCGGCTCGGCATCGATCCCCTCCCGTTACAGCATCCGGCGCGCGAGCTCGTTGATCGAGCGCCCGCGGTACCCGAGGGCGCCGCCGAGCGAGAACGGCTTCTTGGTCGAACGCCAGCCGCCCTTCGGCGCGCGCAGGCGGAACAAGGGGCGCAGGCCGGGCACCGACGGGAGCCCCTTCTCGGAGATCGCACGGGTCAGTTCGCTCAGATCCTTCGCCCGGACCTCGTCGCCGAGGACCGACGGGGTCACCGCGTGACCGCCGACCGTCTCGCCCCGCTGCTGGAGCAGGAGGCCGACCGTGTCGGGCTCGGCCTCGCCCCAGGTGACGTACCCCTGGACCTTGTTCAGCATCCCGCGGAACGCGGCCGCCTCGGGGACCACCGTCGCGTGGTTCGG
>JASHWL010000153.1 GCA_030044105.1 Thermoplasmata archaeon | reverse complement strand
CAGGTCACGAAGCTCGCCCGGTACCAGTTCCGGGAGTATCTGCGCTCGCGCCGGTTCGTCGCCCTCGCGGCCATCGTGGTCGTGATCGGGGGGATCATCTCGCTGGTGGTCGCCCACTTCCGCGGGGCGCTCATCGCGAGCAACGTCGCCTTCTACGGGTCCTTCTGGGGCGGGGGGGCGGCCTTCGTGGTCGTGCTCGCCGCCGTCTTCTTCGGAGGCGACGCCATCGCCGGCGAGTTTCAGAACAAGACCGGCTACTTCCTGATGGGGCTCCCGGTCCGTCGGGCCACGGTCTACGTCGGGAAGTTCATCGCCGCCTTCCTGGCCTCGGTCGCGATGATGCTGCTCTTCCTCGTGATCCTGCTGCTCAACGGGGTCTACTACTTCGGGGGCGCCGCGCTCCCCTGGCAGCTCGGTATCTCGCTCGTGCTCGCGCTGGTGTACCTCAGCGCGGTCCTCGGCGCGACGTTCCTGTTCAGCTCCCTCTTCAAGACGAGCGCGTACGGTTTCGTGCTCACCGCGATCCTGTTCCTCTTCGGCTTCACCCTCCTGCAGGACCTGGTCTCCGACCTCGTCAAGATCGAGCCGTGGATGGTGATCTCCTACGCGAGCTCGTCGATCGCGAGCGTGTTCGGCTCCAGCGTCAACTGGGGCCTCTCCGGCACGGTCTCGACGACCACGATGATGATGGGCCCCCGGATGATCACCTCGACCACGTACACCGCGGGCATCGCGGAGGGGATCGTGATCATGATCGTGTACCTGCTCCTCACCGCGATCGCGGGGCTCTTCCTGTTCGAGCGCGAGGAGTTCAGCTGAGAGGCTCCGACCGCGGCGGCCGGCCTACGCGCGGTCGGCCCGTCGGTCGATCCGGGGCCGCACGTACAGGCCCAGCAGCAGCAGGGCCGGAACGGCCGGCACCATCAGCACGCTCCAGGTGACGACGGGGCTCGACGTCGCCGCGAGCACCGCGCCCCCGAGCGGGGTCGCCAGCGTCTGACCGATCCCCATGATGGCGAAGAACGCCCCGTTGTACGCTCCGATCTCGGCGGCGGGCGCCAGGTTCGAGGGGAGCGTTGTGGTCGGGATCGACAGCACGTTCTCCCCCATCGTGAGGACGAAGACCGCCCCGAAGAAGATCGCGAGCACCAGGGCCGGGAGGAGCGCCACGAGGGCGAGGACGAGGAATCCGGCGACGTAGAGGAGGACCCCGATCGCGAGCACCGACGTGTGTCGGTGTCCGATCGCCAGCCGGGTCGTCGGGGCCTGCGCGACCACGACGAGCACGCCGTTCAGGGCGAGCGCGATCCCGAGGACCGCGTACGGAATGCCGAGCACCGTGTTGGCATACAGCGGGAGGATCGGGGACCACTGCTGGACCGCGAGGTCCGCGACCGCCACGGCGAGGCACAACGCGAGAAAGACGCGGTCGCGCGCCACGGTGCGCAGCGACGCGATGAGGCCGGTGCCGCTGCCCCCGGTCGGGCGAGGCTTGCCCGCCGCACGGGCGAGATCGTAGCCGGACGGGTCGAGCACCAGGATCAGGAGACCGGTGCTCGCGAGCAGCGTGGCGCCGGCGGCAAACCCGACTTCGGCGAAGCCGAAGAGCCCGATCAACGAGCCGCCCGACAGCACGCCGACGCTGAAGCCGACGTTCCATCCGATCCGCTGCCAGGTGAACGCCCGGGTCCGCTCCGATCCCTCGGCGAAGTCCGCCACGTAGGCCGAGAGCGCGGGGCCGGCGATGCTGCCCGCGAGGCCCACGGTCGTGACGGCGCCGATGACCCCCGGCAGGGAGCGGACCTCCATCGCCGCGGCGGTTCCGAGGATGGAGAGTGCCTCCGCGAGCAGCGCGAGCCTCAGCACGGGCCGCCGGCCCGCCCGGTCGACCAGGAGGCCCGCGAACGAGATCACCGCGAGCGGCGGTGCGGCCACCACCACGGCGAGCAACCCGATCTCGGCGTAGCCGAGGTGCAGGACGTTCCTCAGGTAGAGGACGTAGTACGGGGTGATCAGGCTCAGCCCGCCGGCGCGTACCACCGCGCCGAGGCCGAGCCAGCGCACGTTGCGGTCCATCGGTGGCCCTCGAGGGGGTGGGTCCCGGCCCGTGTGCGCCTCGCGCACGCGGGGCGCTCACCGGCGGTGAGCGGACGCGGGGCCGGTCGACTCCACGCCCCGCACAAAGGGTTATGGGACCTCGGGCGTCCGAAGGCCGGCCCCATGGGCGACCAGGACCTCTCGACCGAGCTCGTCGGGCAGGGCTACCAGCTGGTCGGGAAGCACAGCGCGGTCAAGCTCTGCTACTGGACGCGCGAGTCCCTCGAGCGCGGCCGGGACTGCTACAAGGGCCGGTTCTACGGCATCGAGAGCCACCGATGCCTCCAGATGTCGCCCTCGATCGACTCGTGCAACCTCTCCTGCCGCTTCTGCTGGCGCAACCAGGGCTGGGAGAACGACGGGGAGATGGCCGAATACGACGACCCCGAGGGACTGCTCGACCGGTCCATCGGGGCCCAGCGGCGCATCCTCTCGGGATTTAAGGGCGACCCGAACGTCCCGCCCGAGCGGTGGGACGAGTCCCAGTCCCCCCGGCACATCGCGATCTCGCTCACCGGCGAGCCGACGCTCTACCCGAAGATGAACCGCTTCCTCGAGCTCTGCCACGCGCGCGGGATCACGACCTTTCTCGTGACCAACGGTACGAATCCGGACGCGCTCCGGCACCTCGACCCGCTGCCGACGCAGCTCTACGTCTCCGTCACCGCCCCGAACGCCGAGGTCTTCCGACGCCTGACGCTGCCCGCGCACGACGACGCGTTCGATCGGCTCCGCGAGTCGCTCGCGATCGTGCACGACCTGCGCACGCGCCGGGTCGTCCGGCACACGCTCGTCAAGGGCTGGAACCTGGGCTGGGTCGACTCCTACGCGGAGCTCGACCTCCTCGCGCGGCCCGACTTCATCGAGCCGAAGGGCTACGTCTACATGGGGAGGTCGCGTCAGCGCCTCGGGCGCGACCACGTTCCGAACCACGCCGAGATCGGCGCCTTCGCGCGGCGATTGGCCGCGCGGACCGGCTATCTCGAGCTCGACGAGTCGCCGGAGTCGAAGGTCGTCCTGCTCGGCCGGTCCCGCGAAGGACGCTTCCTGCCGGGCCGGTCCCCGATCGGACCGGAGTTGCCGATGGCGGCCGCCGCTACGGCAGCCGCCAGTTGAGGACCTCGACCAGGATCGCCGCGGCGATCCCGAACGCGAGCACCAGGAACGGATTGATCTTGAGCGCCCGCGACTCCTCCATGTCGTAGTATTGGATGAGTCCGGCCGCGCTGGAGAAGCCGGAGCGGCGATTGTCGGGCATGGGCAGCGGTCGGACCGCGCGGGGGCTATTTAACCCGCTCGTTCCCCGGGGCCGCCCGACCTAGCGGAACAGGCCGGGCCCGGCGAGGTCGAGCACGCTGTCCTCGACCGAGTCCCGGATCCGCTCGGCCAGTCCGGCCCCGACGGCGTTCGCGCCGCCGGACAGGATGCGGTCGAGGAAGGGCCGGGGCGGCGCGAGCCGGAGCGTCTTCCGGGACGGGACGCCGGTGGCGCGTGCGAGCTCCTCGAGCGCGATCTCCCGGTCCCCGAGGGCGTCCACGAGCCCGAGCTGGAGCGCGCGCGCGCCGCTCCAGAACTCGCCGGTCGCGAGCGCCCGGATCTCGTCGAGCGGGCGCTTGCGCTCCTGGGCGACGACGCCGACGAAGACGTCGTAGTTCTCCCGGACGACCGCGAGCAGCTTCTCCCGCTCGACGGGCGTGAGCGGGCGGTACCCCTGGTAGGCGTCCTTGTGCTCCCCCACGTGCAGGAGCTCCACCGAGATCCCGAGCCGCCGGAGCAGGTCCCGCGCCGCGATGTGCGGGAAGACGACGCCGATCGAGCCGACCTCCGACTCGGGGTAGGCGAAGATCCGCCGCGCGCCGAGCGCCGCCAGGTACGCCCCCGACGCCCCGATCGCGCCGATCGAGGCGAACACCGGCTTCACGGCGTTGAGGCGCTTGACGGCCAGGTAGAGGTCCATCGAGGCGATCGACTCCCCGCCGCCGCTCGAGATGTCGAGGAGCACGCCGCGGATCCGGTTCCGGGTCCGGAGCGCGCGCAGCAGCCGGAGGAACGGCTCGACGGACCGTTCCCGGATCGAACCGCGGAACGCGACGTGGGCCAACCGCTCGCGCATCGTGCCTCGACGTTGCGAGTCCGGGCGCGGATATAATCCTCCCCGACGCCCGCGCGTCCGCGGGCTTCAAGTAAGCGGGCCCCCGAGGTTCCCGAGTGCGCGTGCTCCTCCGGCCCCGGCTCCCCGTGCTGGTGCTGCTGCTGCTGGCGCCGACGATCCCGGAGCTCCTGACGGGCTCGACCCCGGTCTCGGAGCTCGCGTACGACCCCGTGCAGTTCGCGATCTCGTTCGCCGGGATCGTCGGGCTCTACGGGACCGGAGCGCTCCTCATCCGGGAGTTCGCGGTGTTCTTCCGCAAGGGATGGGCCTCGATCCTGCTCCTAGGCGCGGCCTACGGCATCGCGGAGGAAGGGCTCGCGGTGCACACGTTCTTCGAGCCGGCCGGGCTCGCGCCCGTCGGCGCCCTGGGTGCCTACGGCCACGCCTTCGGCGTCAACTGGCTCTGGGCGCTCGGGCTCACCGGATTCCACGCGGTGTACTCCATCGCGCTCCCGATCCTGCTCGTTCAGCTGTTCTACCCCGAGGCCCGGGAGGCCCGGTGGCTGGACCGAGGCGCGATCCTCCTCGTCGCCGCGGTCTACGTATTCGAGGTGGCCCTGTTCTCGGTCGTCGTGGGCCACGGACCGACGCCGGAGTTGCTGGCCCTCTTCCTGGTGATCGAGGCGGTCCTCGTCGCGCTCGCCTACCGGGCGCCCGCGGACCTCCTCGGCGTCCGGAACGGGGCCTCGCGGATCGGGTCCTGGGGACTCGCGTTCACCGGCACCGTGTTCTTGACCGTCTGGGTGTTCGTCGAGGCGGTCGCAAACGCGCCGGGTCGATTTCCGGCGCTCGCGGCCGGCGCGGTCCTGGTGGCGGCTTCCGCCGGTGCGATCGCGATCGTCGTCCGTCGCGTCGGTTCGCAGGGGCTCGACCGGTCGAAGTTCTCGTTCGCCGCCGGGATGCTCGGGGCCCTGTTCGTCTGGGACATCGTGGTCGAGCTCGCGGTACCCGGCGTCCTGGGGGTGGCCGCGATCTTCGCGCTGCTCCTCTACGCGCTCCACCGGCGACTGCGCCGGAGGGAATCCGCGGACGCGCCTCCCGGCGCGCCCGTCGCGTCCCCGCCTTAG
Organism: Thermoplasmata archaeon; assembly: GCA_030044105.1. GTDB lineage: Archaea > Thermoplasmatota > Thermoplasmata > Lutacidiplasmatales > UBA184 > Lutacidiplasma. Next base: position 2,695 of record JASHWL010000153.1, on the reverse strand, counting down.
GGCGCGCGCGCGTCGTCGGGATGGCGGTCGAGGAAGGCGGCGACCCGGTCCATGTAGGCCGTCCGCTCTTCCCAGAACGCCACGTGCGAGCTCTGGGCGAACTCGGCGTACTCGGCCCCCGGGATCCCCGCCTGGATCGAGCGCGCGACCACGCTCGTCACCTCGTCGAACCGACCGGCGGTGACGAGCGTAGGTACGCGGATCTCTCCGAGCCGGTCCGTGACGTCGTAGTCCCGGATCGTCCCGGTGATCGTGAACTCGTTGGGGCCGTTCATCACCCGATATTTCGGACCGTCGGCCAGCTCCAGCGTCCGAACGACCTCGGCCGGCCAGGGGGAGAGGCGGCAGAGGTGCCGCCGATAGAACAGGTCCACGGCGGCCAGATACTCCGGGTGGCGGAACTCTCCGCGGGCCTCGTACCGGTCCAGGATCGCCGGGAACGGGGGCGGAAGCTCCCGCCGGAGCCGGTTCATCTCGCGCTGCGCGAGCGGAACGGACGCGAGCCCGCTCACGCTCACGAGCGAGATCAGGGGCTGCGGGTGCGCGAGGGCGTAGGCGATGGCGAGCATGCCTCCGTAGCTCGAGCCCAGGAGGTGGACCCGATCCAGGCCCATCGCCCGGCGGAACTCATCGAGGTCCTCGACATCGCGGTCGACGCTGTACTCCCCCTCGTCGCGCGCCCGGTCCGACCGACCGCACCCCAGCTGGTCGTACAGGATCACCCGATAGCCTCGGGCCGCGAGATCGGCGAACGGGACCAGGTAGTCGTGGGAGGCGCCCGGGCCTCCGTGGAGGACGATCGCGGTCCCTCGGGGACCCGGCGCTCCGAAGCTTCTCCAAAAGAATTGGTACCCGTGGATGGGGACGAATCCCTCGTGCCTCGCCCCGGGGTCGGGATCCACCCCGGGGCGATGCCGTCGGTCTATTTGGGGTCGGTCGGCCCTCGGGTCGCACGGGCGCGCGGCGCGAACCACCGGTGGGGTCGCGGCGGCTGGGGCTCCGAGGACGGAGCGTCGGCGACGGGCGGCGTTCGGCTCGAGGGGGCGCTGTCGATCGCGATTCGGACCGCGAAGGCGTTCATCAGAATCCCCGAGGGAGGAGGGGGTCCATGGGCCCAACGCACGCGACGAGGGTACCGGAGACACTCACGTCCGGTGAGTGCCCGCCCCCGCCGCCAGGGAGCGCAACCGATTTTCGTGCCCGCTCCTCCCGTGGCCGTGGCGTTCGCCGCCCCGACGGTCGATCTTCGCCGCGCGCCCGGGGAGATCGACCCGCTCGTCCGGTGGCTGCAGACCGCGAGCGACGGTCTCGTGCTGCTCGCCGCGTACCCTCGAGAGGACCTGCAGAGCATGGTCCGCGCGGTGGGTCGCGTGGTCGCCGCGCACAGCCGGGAGTACGACCGACGCCTGGGCACTCCGCCGCCGCCCGGCGACCGCGCCGCGACCTGGGCGCTTCTGCGGGCCGACCATGCGTGGTTCGGGGTCTCGGTGGCGCAGTTCGCTTGGTTCCTGGGCATCGTGGAGCGCGAGGATCACGGCGGTCACCGGCAGGCCCTGGGTCAGTACGGCCGCCTGCTCGCCGAGGCGCTCCGACGGCACCGGACCGTGGAGGAAGCGTACTTCCACGGGGTGCCGTAGCGCCGTCGCGCGCCAGTCCCGCCCTCGGCCGAAGCAACGCTAATGACCCGCCGTCAGGTCGGCGGGCCCGTTCGATGGCGACGCGCGGCACCGAGGCGGTCTGGGTCGAGAAGTACCGGCCCACGAGCCTCAAGGACATGGTCGGACACGAGTCGATCGTGCCGCTGCTCCGCGCCTACGCGGAGAAGCGATCGATGCCGCACCTGTTGTTCGCCGGCCCGCCGGGCACCGGGAAGACGACGGCGGCGCTGGCGCTCGCCCACGACATGTACGGTCCGGAGTGGCGCCAGAACTTCCTCGAGCTCAACAGCAGCGACGAGCGCGGCATTGAGACCGTCCGGACGACGATCAAGCAGTACGCCCGGACCTCCCCGCTGGGCGACGTCCCGTTCAAGCTGCTCTTCCTCGACGAGTCGGACAACCTGACCCAGGAGGCCCAGGCCTCCCTCCGCCGGCTGATGGAGCGGTACTCGGGCTCCTGCCGGTTCATCCTCTCGTGCAACTACTCGTCCCGGATCATCGATCCGATCCAGTCCCGCTGCGCGGTGTTCCGGTTCCGCGCCTACACGCCGGAGGCGGTGCGCGCGCAGCTCGAGCGGATCGCGACGGCCGAGCACAAGCACGTCGCGCCCGAGGCGTACGAGGCGATCCTCGCCGCGAGCGGAGGGGACATGCGGCGGGCGATCAACCTCCTCCAGCTGACCGCCACGTACGCGGACACGATCACGGGCCAGACCGTCCGCGACCATGCGACGATCCCCCTGCGGAAGGAGGTCGAGGGCATGCTGGGAGCGGCCCTCGGCGGCGACTTCGTCGGCGCGCGGAGCCGGCTCTACGATCTCTTCACCGACCGGGGCGCGTCGGGCGAGGAGATCCTGCGCGCGATGCACTCCTATCTGCCCGACATCCCCGAGAACGTGCTGCCGGCCCGCGAGAAGGTGAAGCTCGTCGAGTACCTCGCGGAGGTCGACTTCCGCCTCGCGCAGGGCGCGGGAGAGCGCGTGCAGCTCGAGGCCGTGCTCGCCCATCTCGCGGCCGACGCGGCCCGGCCGCGGTAG
>JASHWL010000152.1 GCA_030044105.1 Thermoplasmata archaeon | reverse complement strand
GCGAACGACAGCTTGAGCTCCCGCAGCGCGACGACCGCCTGCTCGACGGCCGCCCGCGCCTTCTCCCGCTCGATCCGGATCGCCGCGAGCCGCTTCCCCATCTCCCCGTGCTCGTGGTAGAGGCGCTCGACCTCGGCCGCGGGCGCCTGGCGCTGGTCGTAGAGCGCCTTCTGCTCGGCCGAGAGTCGGCGCATCTCGGCGATCAGCTCGCTCCGCCGGTCGGCCAGGGTCCGGAGCCGGGAATCGATCGTTCGGAGGTTCGAGCGCGCATCGCGCTCCAGCCGATCGTCGTCCTCCGAGAGCACCGGTCGCGGGGGCACGACCGGCTAGGACCCCGGGGCCCACAAAAGCGCTTCGAGCGCCTGCCGCCCGCCGCCCGGATCTACGTCCGCCGGTCGCTCACGTACCAGACGCGGCGATCCGGGGTCTCCTCGGCGGCGACCCGTTCGAGACCGGGCGCCCGCAGCCGGTCCAGCGTTCCGGCGCGGAAGTAGCGCAAGGGCTCGGTGTCCGGCGGGCGGATGCGCACGTCGGGCGCGACCTCCCGGCCCTCGGCCGCGATCGGGTCGGAGGTCGACCGGACGGCGAACAGGTGCACCCCCCCGGGTCGGAGGACGCGGGCGATCTCGCGCGCGAGCCGATCGAGCTCGGCGTCGGAGAAGACCATGTACACCACGTGCGCGTAGACCGCATCGATCGAAGCGGTCCCGGTCGCGGCCACGGCCGAGAGCAGGTCCGCTTCCTCGAACTCGAGCTCCGCCGGGAGACCCGGGACCGCTCGCCCGCGGGCGATCGCGAGCGGGGAGTGATCGATGGCGCGCACCCGGACGCCGGGTCCGGCGAGCGCCCGCGCGTCCCGTCCCGGCCCGCTCCCGAGGTCGAGCACGGTCATCGGGCGCGGGAGAGCGTCGAGCCACCGGCGGGCCCAGGCCAGGAACGGGCTCGGGTCCCCGAGGAAACGGAGCGGGTTGCGCGCGTAGTACCCGTCCGAGATCGCCCGACGCCGGGTCGGCGTGGGGTAGGTCAGCGGCGGGCCGTCCGGATCCGACGTGCGCGACCTCCCGCCCGCGGCGGCACCGCGCTCGCCCGGGCGAAGCGCTGGGCCGCGAACAACGCCGCGGGAACGGCGGCGTCGATGTTCACGACGGCGATCGGGGCGCACGACTGCAGCATCGCGTTCAGGGCCGACTCGCCGCCGCCCCCGCGCCCGTACCCCACCGAGGTCGGGACCCCGACGACCGGCGCCCGCACGAGCCCCGCCAGCACGGTCGGGAGCGCGCCCTCGCGCCCGGCGAAGGCGAGGTAGATCTCGGGGCGCCGGCGCTCCAGCCGCGCCACCGCGCGGAGGAGCCGGTGGAGACCCGCGACCCCGACGTCGTAGGCGACCTCCGTGCGGAGCCCGAGCTCGTCCAGGAGCGCGCGGGCCTCCTCCGCCGCCGGCACGTCGCTGGTCCCGGCGGTCACGATCGCGACGACGCCGCCCCGGTAGCGCACGCCGAGGGGGCCCGCGAGGCGCGCGAGGCGGCCCCCCGCGAGGAGACGGACCGGGAGCCCGTCCGCGGCGACGCGCTCCAGTGCGGCCCGCTGATCGGCCGTGGGGCGCGAGATGAGCGCGCCGTGGCCCCGCCGATGGAGGGCCCGCAGCATGCCGAGCAGATGCTCCGTGGTCTTCCCCTCCGCGAGGAGGACCTCGGGCACGCCGATCCGACGGGCGCGGTCGCGATCGATGCGGGCGTAGCCGGCGATCGCGATCTCGCCGGACGCGGACGGCCTCGGTCGCCGGCGCACGCTCACGCGCTTCCGCCACCCTAGCGTTGATATAGCGGGCGCCGGTGGCACGCCCGTTTTCCGTCATGCCCGACTTCTCCCTCACCGCCGAGCAGGAGAGCCTGCGCGACGCCGCCCGGAAGTTCGCGCGCACCGAGATGGCCCCGCACGCGGCGGAGTGCGACCGCACGGGCCGCTTCCCCGAGGAGATCTACCGCAAGGCGTACGACCTCGGGCTCATGAACCTCAACGTGCCGGCCGAGCACGGCGGGAGCGGTCTCGGCCTGTTCGAGCAGTGCCTCATCGTCGAGGAGCTCGCCTACGGCTGCGGCGGGATGACGACCTCGATCATCGCGAACTGCCTCGCGCTCGAGCCGATCATCCTGGGAGGCTCCCCGGAGCAGCAGACCCGTCTCCTCGACCCGTTCTGCGCGCAGTACCAGCTCGCGTCGTTCTGCCTGACCGAGCCGAGCGGCGGGAGCGATGCGGGCGGCCTCTCGACCCGCGCCCGCCGGTCGGGCGACGAGTACGTGCTCGACGGGGAGAAGTGCTTCATCACCAACGCGCCGCACGCGTCCCTCTACACCGTGTTCGCGACGATCGACCCCGCCCTGCGTCACCGCGGGATCACGGCGTTCGCCGTGCCCCGGTCCACGCCGGGCGTCACCCCCGGCCCCGACGAGGACAAGATGGGCCATCGGGCGTCGTCGACCAGCACGGTCCGGTTCGAGGGGGCCCGCGTCCCGGTCGCGAACCGGCTCGGTCCCGAGGGCGAGGGGTTCGCGCTCGCGATGCGCACGCTCGACCAGACGCGGACGCCGATCGGGGCGCTCGCGACCGGTATCGCGCAGGCCGCGCTCGACCACGCGGCCAAGTACGCGCTCGAGCGCCACACGTTCGGCAAGCCGATCGGCGAGCACCAGGCGATCCAGATCAAGCTGGCCAACATGGCCCAGGCGGTGCGGGCCGCGCGCCTCCTGACCTGGTACTCCGCCTGGACGATCGCCGGCGGAGCGAAGGGCACGCTCGAGTCGTCGATCGCGAAGTGCTTCGCGTCCGACGCCGCGCTCCACGTCGCCGACGAGGCGATCCAGACGTTCGGCGGATACGGCTACATGCGCGCCTACCCGGTCGAGAAGCTGCTCCGGGACGCCAAGCTCACGCAGATCTACGAGGGCGCGAACGAGATCCAGCGGACGGTCATCGCGCGCGAGCTGCTGCGCGAGTACGCCTGAGGGCCGGGCGCCATGGAGATCGTCGTCTGCGTGAAACCGGTGCCGGAGGCCGACACGCGCCTCCG
>JASHWL010000005.1 GCA_030044105.1 Thermoplasmata archaeon | reverse complement strand
CGCCGGAATCGAAGGGCTGACCGGCCGACGCAACCCTCAAATGTAAGGGTCGGTATAACCTACGGACCTCGTAGTAGGTTCGTGGGGAAAACGATGGCGTGGGGGACACCGAACCGGGAGCGCCGCGTGCTGAAGGCCGGCCACTCGTCGATCGCGGTCACGCTGCCGAAACCGTGGGCCGAGGCGATGAACCTCCGCCCGGGGGATCTCGTGGTCTTCGACCAGAACGACGACGGCACGCTGTTCCTGAAGCCGGCGCCGGTCCCGGGGGCGATCGCCGCGGGCAGCCCGTTCCTCGTCACCGCCCGGTCGTTCGACACGCCCGGCGTCCTCGAGTGGCTCGTGGTGGGCGCGTACCGGGTCGGGCACGACGCGATCGAGATCCGGACCGACGTGCCGCTGGCCCCCGACCGCGTCGAGGAGCTGCTCGGTGCCGCGCGCGGCCTGCTCGGCGTCTCCGTGGTCGCCCAGGAGCCGAACCGGATCGTGCTGCAGAACTTCATCGACCCGTCGAAGTACGGCCTGCCGCAGCTGGTCCAGCGGATGAAGATGATCCTCGTCGCGTTCCTCGAGGAGACGGAGGAGGTGGTCGCCCGTCGGCAGCGGAGCCGGCGGATCGCGACGCTCGAGGAGGAGAGCCGCAAGGTGCTCGCGCTCCTGGTCCGCCAGCTGTTCCTCGCGAGCCGGGACTGGTCGCTGGCGCGCCGGATCGGGAGCCCCGATCCCCGCCAACTCCTGGAGTGGCGGGTCGTCGTGCACTCGCTCGAGGAGCTGGCGGAGCTCCTCGGCGCCACCCTCCGCACGCTGAACGAGGAGGTCCCCAAGCTGCCGGCGGGCGCGATCGACGCGGCGGCGCTCGGGCTCCCCGAGCTCAAGGTACAGCTCAAGAGCGTCGTGGACGCGCTCATGCACCCTTCGCTCGACCACGCCTGCGAGGTCTACCACGAGACCGATCGCATCGGCGAGGAGGTCCGCTCCGCCGGCGATCGCCGCGGCGCCCCGGCGCGCAAGGCGAACCTGAAGTCGGTCTCCGTACTGCTCGGGCGCGGGGCCTCGTGCCTCTCGGTCCTCGCGGAGATCGCGATCGATCGCGCGGTCTCGAGCGGCACCGAGACCGTGATGGTCGAGGCCGCCTGAGCCCCGTTTATCTACCGCGGGTACGCACACTCCGTACCCGTCCGTCCGCTCGGTACGAACGCCATATCGAGCGACCGGCCGCTCGGCGGCCGAGGACGCGAATGTTCGACTCGCTCGACGACTGGCTGATCATCGCCGTGGTGGCCGGGATCCTGTTCTACGGGTCGTCCAAGATCCCGCAACTCGCCCACAGCCTGGGCCGCTCCGTGGGGGAGTTCAAGAAGGGACGGCTCGAGGTCGAACGCGAGATCAAGGCCGAACAGGGCGGCGGCAACCCGCCCGCCGCCGGACCGAGCCACTGACACGAACGGCCCGGTAGGCATGCGGGACGGCACCGAACACCGGAACGATCGACCCTCGCCCTTCCCCGGGCGCGAGCCCGGCCGCACGGAGGGAGCGGGGTGACGGATGGGCGACCTCGACCGGATCCTCGCCGTCCTCCAGGAGGTCCGACGCCGCGCGGTCCGGATCGGGATCGTGCTCGCCGCGATCTTCGGGTTCGTGCTGTTCTTCGAGCTCATCCCGGTCCGCCTCGACGTCCTCGGGGTCTCGGTGCCGTTCGCCTACCCGTGGCCGAACCCGTTCTACAACGTCACGGCGCAGTTGTTCCGCGCGATGCGGGCGTGGATGCTGCCCGCGAACGTCACGCTCCTCAACGTCGGGGTGGGGGACTCGGTCTTCGTCCAGATGGAGATTGGTATCCTGGTCGCGATCATCCTCGGGATGCCCTGGATCGTGCACGAGGCCGGGGCGTTCCTCGTGCCGGCGCTCCGCCGGAACGAACGCGCGCTGCTCCGCTCGATCGGGATCCCGGCGTCCGTGCTCTTCGCGATCGGCACGGCGGTCGGGCTCGTCTGGATCACGCCGTTCACGTTCATGCTGTTGTTCCGGTACGTCGACGCGATGGGCCTCACGGCCCTCGGCGGCGGGCCGACGCTCGGGGTCCAGGCGTTCGTCACGTTCGCGCTGCTCTACTCCCTCGCGTTCGGGGTGGTCTGCGAGCTCCCGGTGTTCATCTACGCGCTCACCCGGCTCGGGCTGGTCAAGGCGTCGGCCTGGCGGAAGCACTGGCGGGGGGCCGTGATCGGGGCCCTCATCTTCGGCATGCTCGTCACGCCGGACAACTCCGGCATCACGATGCTGATCATCGCCACGCCGATGATCGGGCTCTACTTCGGGGGCGCCTACTTCGCGGGACGCTGGGAGACCCAGCGCGGCGGGTCGCCGCCCCCGGGCGCGGCCGCCGGAGCGGGGTGAGCTGATGGCGCTCTTCTCCGACGTCGACTGGCTGATCATCGCCGTCGCGGCGCTCTTCCTGCTGCTCGGCAAGGAGGCGGGGCCGACGCTCCGCATGCTGGGCCGCTGGTACGGTCGGGCCGGGCAGCTGAAGCAGGAGCTCCTGGCCGAGTTCTCGAAGGCGGCCGAGATCCCGATGCCCGCCGGCGGGGACCTCTCGATCCGGGGAGCGCTCCTCGGGCTCGAGCCCCCGGCGACGCACCGGAGCGGCATCCCGGCCGCGGTGACCACGCCCCCGGCGCTTCGGGCGGCGGCGTTCGAGCCGGTGACCGCGCCGTGGATCGGCGCCCTCCCGACCCCCACCTGGTCGATGACCGTCCCGGCGGACGCGCCGCCCCGGGAGGTCTGGTCGCGATGAGCGCGCTCACGCCCGAGCAGATCGTCACGCTCACCGAGATCCTCGTGATCCTGATGGGGATCGGGATCACCTGGGCCGTCTACCGCGGCAGCGACCGCGCGGAGCTCCCGGGCGACGCCACCGTACCGGACCCGGACGAGGTCGACGACGCCGTCCCCGACACCCGGGGGAGGACGCTCTCGTGAACGCGCCGTTCGCCTGCCCGACGGCCTGCCCGTACCTCGTCCCGGCCGCGCGCCCCGGGGGGTGGCCCGTCGGCCAGGTGCGGCGCGTGGCGGCCGTGGACCCCGCGGGCGAGGTCGACGAGACGAAGCGCAACGTGCTCAAGCTCCTCGCGGTCGCCGGCGTCCTCGGGGCCGGGGTCGGCGGCCTGGTCGGCGGCACGCTCCAGTACGTCCAGCCGCCGTCGGTCGGGCTCTCGAGCTATCCGGTCACCGCGCTCATCGACGTGGACGGGAGCCCGCTCACGGTCACCAAGGTCGAGAGCGAGTACAACGTCACGACGAACAGCCTCTACCTGTTCGACTATCCGCTGCGCAACGAGCCGAACTTCCTGCTGAATCTCGCCCCCGCGAACGGCCAGGCCCCCTCCGCCACGAACCCCGGGGCGTGGGACATCCCGGGCGGCGTCGGGACGAACGGGTCGATCGTCGCGTACAGCGCGATCTGCCAGCACCTCGGCTGCCCGGCGCCGGCGATCTCGTACTATCCGCCCGGCACCTGCTCGAAGACGTTCTCGTACAACGGCGTGAACCAGAACTTCTACATCCACTGCTCCTGCCACGGGTCGACCTACAATCCCGCGGACAAGGCGTCGAACCTGACCGGGCCCGCGGTGCTCCCGCTGCCGCAGGTCACGCTCCTCGTCGACGCGACGACCGGGGAGATCTCGGCGACGAACTTGACCGGGCCGCCGGTGAACGGCCATCTGAACAGCCTCCAGGGCGACTATGGCGTCGGATCGTCCTCGCAGCTCGAGAAGGAGTCGCCGATCTGGCTGTGCAGCTTCCCGGCGTAGGAGGGTTCCGAAGTGTCGTTCGCGCACTGGTACAATCGGACCCTGAACCGGATCTGGGGGTTCGTCGAGGACCGCACGTCGATGCGGAAGTGGGCGCTGCGGCCCCAGCCCGACTTCACGTTCAAGCCCTCGTACTGGACCGGGGCGTTCGTCGTCAACGCGTTCCTCTACCAGGTCGTCTCGGGCGCGCTGCTGCTGCTGTACTACCAGCCGAGCACGAACACCACGCTCACCGCGTGCGGCCAGCCGGTCGGGACGCAGTCGATCGCGCCGGCGGCGTGGTGCTCGACGTACTACATCACGCACTCGGTGCCGATGGGCGAACTGCTGCTCACGAGCCACCTGTACGGCGCGTACGCGATGATCTTCCTGATGTTCGTCCACTTCTACCGCGGCTACTACCTCGGCGTGTACAAGGCGCCCCGCGAGTTCTCGTGGATGGTCGGCACGCTGCTGCTGATCACGACCCTCGGGATGGGATTCACCGGCTACCTGCTCCCCTACACCCAGATCTCCTACAACGCGACGAACGTGGGGATCGTCCTCGCCCTCCGCCTGCCGACCGTGGGGCCGCTGCTCGGCCCGCTGATCCTCGCGGACGGGACGTCCCAGGGCCTGCTCTCGCGGATGTTCGACGCCCACGTGCTGCTGTTACCGCTCGCGCTGGCGGCGCTGCTCTACGCCCACATCGCGCTGTTCGAGTCGCACGGCATCGCCCCGCCGGCGAGCTCCGATCCGCTGCAGCGTCGGCGGTTCACCGAGAAGGACGACAAGAAGGCGGTCCCGTTCATGCCCCACATCTTCTGGTACATCACGAAGTGGGGGCTGCTCTACGTCGGGGTCCTCCTCGGCATCGCGGCGCTCTGGCCCTGGACCCTGCCGACGTACGTCGGCAACCTCGCGGCCGCCAACGTCGTGACCGAACCGGACTGGTACTTCCTCTGGCTGTTCAAGTTCGTCGACTTCCTGGGCGTGACGCCCGTGATCGCGGTGGCGGTCACGACGGTCCTGATCGTCTTCGTCCTCTTCCTGCCGTTCCTCGACCGATCGAAGCGGACGCACCCGCGCGACCG